>NC_019791.1:618738-928107 GCF_000317795.1 Caldisphaera lagunensis DSM 15908 | reverse complement strand
TTAATAAATGGATTTAATTATGGATAATGGTTTAATTATAGAAGATGGTTTTAATAATAATTACGAAATGCAGACATTAAAATACCTTCTAAATACAAAGTTTTTAGAAACTATTAAAAGCTTTGATATAATCTTAAAATACAATAAATCTAAAAGTAGGAAAGTCAAATTAAAATTTAACAACAAAATTTACTATGCAGATTTTCCAACATTAAAATCGATACTATATGCTAAAATTTTTGGTTATAACATCGAAAGCAATGAAATAATAGTCAATTTCTTGAAATATAAGATAGGAATTCCAATAAATAAAATAGCAGGCCTAGATCCTCTTTGGGAATATATTAAGATGTTAATTAATTGCAAAAAACACAATAATAATTGCCCATATCCTACAAAAGTAAAAGGGTATGACATAATAGACATTGGTGGTTATATAGGGGATTCAGCTTTATTCTTTTATAACTTTGGAGCAAATCACGTTAAAGTTTATGAACCTGTATATTATGATTTAGCAGCTAAAAACCTTGAAAGGAATGGATTGCCTATAGATGTCGAAGCAAAAAGCGTTGGATATGATAAAGAAATGTGTGTCTCTGAAGATTTAAATGCAACTGGATTAAGAAAAGGAAATTTATGCTTTCAACTAATTACTCCTGAAGAAATTATACAAGATAACTATGATTTAGTTAAAATGGATTGTGAAGGACGCGAGATATCATTAGTTAACACTCCATGCAGTTATTTAAACAGAGTTAATTCATATGTTATGGAAGTACATTTTAGTTATGATAACGTTACAAAAATAATAGATAAGTTTAAGCTATGTGGTTTTAATAGATTTAGGGTTGTAAGAATAACCCCAAATGGATTTTTGCATTATTTATATATAAATAAGAAGTGAAAATAATATTGTTTTTATTTTGAGACATTAATATTTATCCATTAAGTGTAGCAATATCTTTCCAAAATATTAGGTCCCATTTTTAAACCTAACGGAAATAAAAATGTAACTGAATGAAGGTCCTATCATAGGATGAATTCAGCAACTTAACACCTAAAAATTTTTAGTAATATCTAAAATTATTCAAATAATTATTCTAATAATCTATATAACTAAAACAAATTTTAGTAATTAAGATATTAATAAAGAATAATTAAATCGGCTCGCGATCTAATAAATTCATAAATAAATGGTAATTCTTTTTATTGCAAAAATTTTCTATATATAATTGAATAATTTGTAATTCATATAAGCAGTGGCCAAGCCTTAATCCTAACTGAAAATTTATTCTCATAATCTATATGAGAATGAAATCTATATAAAGTCAAATGAGAATTATCAACTAGATTTATACTATTATCACAAGATATCAAGAGTAAATACACAGTTTCTTTTTCATTACTTGGAGATCTAAATACAAAATAATCTTTTTTATTTAATTTATAAAATTTATTAAATTTTCTATCTAAAACAAGTTTTAATAATAATTAATTCATATGTTTCCAAAGAAAGAAAAATTATTTCTGTAGTATTTTAAATATTTAACTTTATCAAAGAGTGTATAAATACCCAAGCTAGCTTGTAGAAATAGATCATCATATTCAAGATAAGAAATCTCTTCACCTTATTATTCTTCAATACCAACAGAATATTGATGTACAATATTTTTTATTTATTGTTAAGTATTTACGTTATTTAACCATCGTATTAATAACTAAAATTGCTAATTACTAGCATATCAAACTGATCTCTATCTAATATTTTAATCCTTAAACTATCTTCTACGTGATTTAAAAACTGATTTCAATTATATGCTTTAACTGCAACTGACATAAAAGGTCATGCTCCAATCTAACCCATAAATCAATATTTATTAAGCTAAAAATTTTTATGAAATTTTTATGAAATAGAACTAGATAATAGCTTATTACTATATTATTTGGTTTCTAATTTAACTCAATAAATTTATTTTAAACGCAAACAAAATAAATTTAAGTAAAGTATAGCAATAATAAAACGGTGCAAAATTTGAAAATATACCATATTACACATACCTATTATCCAAATATTGGAGGACTTGAGAATGTAATTAATAAGCTATCAAAAGCACAAACGAAACTTGGACATGAAGTTTATATAGTAGCACCAAAGATAGGTAATAATGCTTACTTTGATGATGAGAATGTGCTTAGAATAAAGTATTTTAAACTTGGGTACAATGATTTATCGTTTCCCCTTGAAGATACCCTTAATAAAATTAAAGATGCTGATATAATACATGCACACTCTCATTCATCATATTTTAACATTAGTATAATAAAAAAAGCAAAAAAGAAGGGATTAAAAACTGCACTATATTATATGGCAGTAGATTCTTTAAGGGATCATCCTAACCCAATAATAAGAAATGTTGGCTTTTTATATGCAAGATATTTAACAAAAACAAGCTTTAATTATACAGATTTAAAATTATCAAGAAGTAAAAGAGACATTGAAATACTAAAGAAAAACTACGGAATAAATGATGTACATTATCTTCCAGATGCCATTGATGAAAAAATAATGACGATGCCATCTCATGAAGAAGAATTTAGAAAGAAATTTAATATTTATAATGAAAACATTTTTGTTTATGTTGGCAGAATGCACTATTTAAAAGGTATAGAAATATTATTGAAAGCAATACCACATGTAATAAATGAAGTCAAAGATTTAAAGATATTGCTTATAGGTCCAGGAGATAACAGGAGATTTGTAAAGTTAGCAAAAAAACTAAATATTCAGAATTATGTAGAATTTTTAGGTTTTTTAGATGAGGAATTAAAATATGGAGCAATAGATTCTTCTATTGCTTTAGTATTACCTAGCCTAAGTGATCATGTAGAAGTTTATTCTGTTGTAGTTTCTGAATCATGGGCTAGGAAAAAGGCCGTTATAACAACAAATGTTGGAGAGTTATCTTACAGAATAAAAAACATGGAAAACGGAATATTGGTTAAGCCTTATGATCCTATTGATATTGCAAATGCTATGTTATTGCTTATTCAAGATTCTAATTTAAGAAAGAAATTAGGAGAGAATGGGCATAAAGAGATAAAAACGTGGGATAAAATAGCTCAAGAATCGATCAGATTATACAAAACTATTTAAAACATTTTATTGATTTACGTTTTTATCGTAATATTAGATTCTCAGACAATTTATAAAAGATTTTAAAAATTTTTAAAAGTGCTAGCTTTGTAAAGATCCTAGCTTTGATTAATTTTAAATCTATGATAGAAGAGATATATAGCAGATATCAAAATATATATTTAGGGAATTAATATGACAGAGCCTTATATATCAGTTATTGTTACTGCATATAATAGAAAACAATTTCTTCCCTAAGCTTTAAAAAGCCTTGAAAATCAAACTTTGGATCACAACAAATATGAAGTAATAGTTATAAAAAATTTAGTGATATAAATTCCTATAATATAATCAATAGAAACTCATGGAAAAACATAGTTACAAACGATACAACCCATAGTGGAAAATTATCTATAGGCATTGAGCAATCAAAAGGAAGTATTATAACATTCTTAGAAGATGACGATTTATATATGCCTGAAAGATTAAGTTATATATTATATTATGAGAATCATGTTAAGAATTAACGCTATTGTAGGGAAATGATATGTTTTCATAATGGAAGAAAAGATATCTATGTATTTGGAAATGAAATCATGCAAAATAAAAATTTTGAATATGAATATATCGTAAATCTAGGTTTAAGGAAAAATTGACTATCTAAACTTATTCTTAAAAAGAGGTTTTTTATTTTAATCTTAGTAGTATTGCCGTAAAAACAGATATTATTGAATAGGGGATTCATTTTTGAAAAGGAATATCAATGTGTCTTATCATTTAATTTTTAATATTGTACTAAACTATCCTTACGAAGTATGTATGATATTCGATCAAAAAATTAACTTACTTTAGGCATTCTTTATCATCAACCTCTAATCGTGCTCCAATAGAACAATTCGATATAAGGAAAAAAGTGCAAGTTTCTGACCTCCTCCCTGCCATAAAGACCAACGCTTGTCATTCTTTTTTCCTACAAAGATTTAACTTTATGGGGGTTAAGGGTGGGTCTCCTACCGTGAGTGAGGGGATGAATAGTCTCCTTATAGAAGGATTTATTATTTCGGGGAGAAGATTATTAGGCTTCAACTGAAAGCGCTGGGTCGTACCCTAGGGACTGGGGATTAAACCTGTGGTGAGCAAACCCTCCATAACCTCTCTTCCACATGGGGCATAACGAAACGGTTCCGTTCGATGAAACCTCCACTATGTGTAGGGAGATCGAGGTTGCTCTGAGAAGCAGGAAATCCCCATCTTGAGGTGAGGATGCCCTCCGAAAGGGCGGGGTAATTCACTGCTATCCAAAGCCTTAATTTATTGGAATTGAAATTTGGTAAAAATTTATTTAGTAAAGACGTTTGTAATACCGAAATTGAATTAAATACTTGCTTTATAGACAAACACAATTATTTTAGATCGCCATGTGACTTAATAAACTATTATAAATCTATGATGTATCAAGATTTTAATCCGAAATTATTTTTAATAAAATCTGCAGAATTTCTAATAGGATTTTCTTCCATTTTTATTAAAAAGTATTATTAGCTAATAAGATATAGCAGATACAAAAGAAATATAGACAAATTATAAGAAATTAAATTATTTTATTAATTAATTATATTAATATTATAGATAATTGGATAAATATTTAATTTTATGTATATACAGAATTTGCTCGATAAGTGATAATAATGAGATTAAAACTTTTAGTTATAGATGATACAGATTTATCAAGCTTTGACAAAGGGCAGCAATACAGAACTTATAATACCTATTTTTCTCTTTCTAAATATTTAGAAATAAATTTTCTATTACAAAAATTATCAAATCCTTCAAAATTAAGGTGGGCAAACTTTTATGTAGTAAATGATTTCTCAAGAACAAACAGTTTATTATATACGGACTACATATCTTTGTTTAATCTTAATTTATTTAATAATATAATGAAAATTATCAAAAATATAAATCCAGATCTAATAATACTTGAGCACATTTATGGTATAAACAGGCCATCATTACTTGCATCTAAGTTTTTGGGGGAAAAAATTATTTATAATAGTCATGGAGAAGAAATTGAGGTATGTAAAAATTCTAGATGCAAATCATTAATTTATCCCGTAGAATACAGTTTTTATAAGCTATCAGATTACATTTTTTCAATAAGCTATGAAGATGCTATAAAAGCTTGCTATTATTATAATTTGCCAATTTCAAAGTTTAAAATATTACCTATGGGTATAAGAAAAATAAGATGTAATAAACTTAACAAAGATTTAATAAGAAATAATGAGAATTCTAAAATTATTGCAGTATTTCATGGTAACCTTGATTATGAACCAAACCTTATTGCATTTCAAAAAATCTTAAATATTTCAAAATATTTTCAAGATATAAAATTTATAATATTGGGTAATTCGTTAAAAATTAAACCATTTAAAAGTGAAAACGTAGAATATTTAGGGTATGTAGAAGATATAGACCATTATCTTTGTTTATCGGATTTTGCAATTGCCCCCTTAGTGGAAGGAACTGGTGTAAAAACAAAGATTTTAGACTATATATCTGCTAGGTTGCCTATTATTACAACAAGGAAGGGGATTGAGGGAATAAACGTTAAAGATCTAGGTAATTATCCCATATTTGTATACGATGAAGTAAATAAAGACTTTTTAACTGGTATACAATACATTATGAAAAACATTGAAACTTTAAAAGAAAAAGCAATAAGGGCAAACATAAAGTTACCCACATGGGATGATGTTCCTATTTTAATGCTTAAATACATTTATGAAATAATAAATGTAAAGGGGGAATAAAATGAAATATTGCCTATATGGTACAGTTTACAATAATGTCAATACTGTAGAAAAAGCAATAGAATCAGTATATGATGCAATTTTCGACCAGATAGTAATTACTGATAATTTTAGTAATGATGGTACATATGAGAAACTTATAAAAATGAAAAAAGATTACAATTTAAAGATTTATAGGCTTAAATCATCAAGAGGTTTAGGGATGGCATATTCGTTAAAAAAATGTCCAAATAATTCGTTAACTGCATATATACATTTAGATGTAATATATAATAATATGTTAATAAAAATTATGGAAACTGAACTCTCAAAAGTAATAATATCAAATATCTTTCAATGGAGCTATGTTGCAAAAAAAGAAGAGATAATTAATAAAGGAAATTGGAGAGATTTGCAGGCTGCAGAAGAAATGGATCTCATATCTCGGGTAGGTATTGATTATTCAATACCAATTGTTATTGGATATAATGCTAGTTGGAAAATGAAGGATTCTGAAAGAAGGTATAGCAATGGATTTTTCAATTATGTAAAAAGAAAGTATAGGATTTATCTTGATCATATTAGAGGAAATGGTATATCAAAAAATTATTTAAAGCTAAAAATAAAAAACGATAATGAAAATAAAGAAATGCTATATAAGTTAATTTCTCCAGTATTTTGGAACATTTTATTCAAAATATCAGATCTTTATGGAAAATACCATAACCATGTGATCCCAAACGATTTATATGTTTATTTAAATATATATAAAAAGATCATTGATCCAAAAGATGTAGGATTAAATAATGAAAAATTTATGGCCTATTCTCCTAAAAAAATTTATGGAATAGATTTCATAACATATGCTGACAATGAAATAAAAAAGAAAATAAGCAATATCAAATGTGATTATATTAATAATAATGTAAAAATTTATTATATTAATAATAATGTAAAAATTTATTATAATCTATCAACATAATTAATGATAAAACTATGATTCAATTTCATTTTTGATTAAATTTAGCATTATTTTATCTTCCTCTTTTGCTTTGTTATTTTTTGAAAGGCTTTTATGATAATAATGAAAAACAGGATTATCTGGTACATATAAATAAGATAATCCTTTTTTGACTAATTTTACTCCTATGTATTGTTCATACATATGATAATATTTTACATTATTAATTTCAGGAAAATCTATATCATTGATTTTTTCTCTAAAAAATGCCATATTTACACCCCTAAATGGTAAAGATATACATTTCCCCTTTGGAATACATGATCCATGAAATATTTTATAGTTTTTCGATATAAAAACACCGTTTTTAAAATCCTTAAATAATATATGTGGTTTAATAAAATACTTTACATAAAAATTCCTATATAAAGATGTGATTAGTTTATCATCTGGACTTTTTATAATTTCTTTATTTTCATTTATCCATATATCCCTACTGCAAACTCCTGCATAGTTTTCTTTTAAACTATTAAAATAAATTTCATAATTTTTTATCCAATCCTTGGGTAAAATTACATCATCATCTGTTATTACTATTATATCGCCCGAGGCCTTATTTTTGCCAATATTAAGAGCATTTGTAACATGTCCTTTCTCTTGTTTAACAAATTCCATAGATAGATCTATATTATCAATGAGTTTTTCTATTATGTTATTACATTTATATATAACTATAACTTCATCTGGCTTTCTTTTTTGATTTTCTAATGAACTAAGGGCTCCTAATAAAAACTCATTACATAGGGTGGGAATAATTACTGATATCTTTAAGTTTTTCAAAGTTTTTCCCTTGCCTCATAATTATATTTAGCGTATTTTAGTTTAAAATTTATTAGGTAATTTTCAAATAAAAGTAAATATAAAAACTTTTTAGAAAATTTAATAAAGAATTTCATAATTTAAAACATTAAATTAATGAAATATAGCATGATTATATAATCTCCAATATTAAAATTTTTAAGTCACAGTTTTGGTTAAATACTTAAGTCTTATTTGTATGGTGCGATTCCTTTGCTAAATAAAGGATTTATAAACTGATAAATAAGGATCCAATTGATCCTATCGTATTAAAACATTTAATAATAAAATAATATTAAAAAGATAATAATATTCAAGGTTATTTTAAGCATAAATTTATATGAAAGGTGAAAAATAATAATGATTATTTAAAAGATTTATATGACGTTAAGTAATTAATATATATGTTAAAATTATTGATCAGGCTATCGAAATAACTCTGAAATCCAAATAAGTAGATTTTATTATGTTGATTCAATTATGGAATACAATTCTTTAAAAAAATTGCAAATAAAATAGAAAAGAATTATAATATTTTCTAAATCTCAAGAATTTTTAATCAAGATTTGATCATTAAGGAATATGTAGTTCAGGAATCTTAAAGGATTTAACAAAATATAATAAATTACCTGAGAATTTCTACTGATCAAATATAGTGAATGTTCAGGAATGATTAAGAAACGGCATTAAGTAAAAGATTATAACATTGTTAATATTTTTATACATAATTATTGATTAATCAAGCATTAATTAGCCAAAATAAGTAAAAGACTTAGTTTTATGCAATTAAAATAGATAAAGGCTAAAATTATATTTGATTATTATCAGAGACGTATGAACTAGTCTATTTAGATAAGAAATTTTAAGTCTATAAGCATTATAAGTTATTTTAATTTAAAATATTTGTGAATAAAATAATTTGATATCCTATATTAGATTATGTAATAGAAATATCTTAGAAAATTAAGGGGTAAGCCTTAGCTGTTTTGATTTGAAACTTTTTACTGCATAGCGTAAAGTAAGTCGTATTTACTATGGATATAATGTTATAAAAAATTTAATGTATCCTTTAAACATTTTTGTTTTATAAATCAATAGACATAGCTGATTAATCATAGACATTAACGTTAAGCCAAAATTTAATTAATTTAACAATATAACAGATATAACATGATAACATTAAATAATTACTAAAAACATAAATAATGCCAAAAATAAGTATTCTACAGGGTAATTATAATGTCTTTACCATATATAACAGCTATTGTTACAGCATATGATAGAAAGCAATACATAAGACAAGCTTTAGACAGCATTTATAGGCAAACTTTAGATAAAGATAAGTTTGAAGTAATTGTTGTTGCAAATTATGAAGATATTAATTATGATAAGTTAAAATACAACTGGATCTATACAAAGGATCCTAGATTAGGGACTAAAATTGTTTTAGGTAGTAAGGAAGCAAAAGGAGAAGTTATATCCTTGCTAGAAGATGATGATTACTGGTTAAAAGATAAATTAAAGTTTGTTTATAACAAATTTAAAGAATACAATTTAGATTACCTAAGACATCAAGTATTAATAACTGATGAAAATTTAAAACCCCTAGATAAAAATTACCAGCCAAGAAATAGCATATTTTTTGATAGGATATTTTATTCGAAAAAAATTAATAAAAAACTAATAAATTTAATGTTCATTGTATGGAATAATAGTTCAATAAATATTAAAAAAGATATTATAGAGTTCATATCAAATAAATTAAAATGCTTAAAGATGTATGAGACTGATAAATTAATAAATATTTCATCATTAATATTTGGAAACAAAATACTCTTTTCATCAAAACGTCTTTCTTTATATAGAATGCACAATTCATCAAGTACAATTTTGAAGGACTGGAGCAATTATTATGATAATAATAGAAAAAATATAAGATATAAATTGCTCTTAGCAATAGATACATTAATAATGTATAGAATTGTTAAAAGCTATATGGAACAAAAACTAAAAAACAATTGGAATTTAGAATCATATAAAAACAGGGTATATGATTCTTATTACAAATATAAATTTAGAAAAGATAATGAAGATTTTCGGGAATTAAAACATTATGCAGTAAAACAAATATTAAATAATTTTTTAAAAATACATGACTATGATTTTTTTGAATATTTAAAAGTTTTAAAAATACCTATTTGTGATTTATTCTCAATAAAATCAGAATTAAATATAAATTGTCCATATTTTAATAATCCAATTTATTTGATTAAAAATCTAATAAGATTGTAAATTTTTCATAGAAATTTATAATATTATAATATTTATTTTAATGATAATATTCTTTACTGATTAACTATAAAAATATAACTCTGCAGTATTCAATAACTCAGCAGTCTAAGGCTTAAAAACCTCAGGATACATGTGACCTAGGCTGGTAATATATGAAAAATAGAAATTAGAATTTATACAACAGACAGCAGGCTGATAGAGGAAATAATAATAACCATATTTTATAAAGAAAAGAAACTGCGCTGGGAAGATGAGCTTCTAAAATTGAACGAATATAAAACGGGAAAATCATACGAATATCCAAACATAATAATATTATTAAGTTTAAAATGAAATGTGTATTGCACCTAGATAAGATAGAGTTACAAGGTTACATGGAAGATTTATGCAATTTCCCTATGTCCGACCTCAGGACTTTCTGGTGGGAGAATATGCAAATTGGAAAAACAGAGAGTCAAGTTTTCTGAATCATCAACTGATAAGTATTACTGTAGGATTATTCCGATTTAAAAGTAGTGTATTGTAGCTAGTACAAAACGAAGAAGAAGTATAATAGGGTAAAATCTAGGGCAAAATTCCATGCTACCGTGAGCGAGGAAATAAGAAAGTGCGTTAACATCATTATAATAAAAGACATTGTAGGCCCCTCAAAAGAGTTTGAACTGCTTGTAGATCGTATATTTGACATTATAGAAAAGGTAGACACATAAGCATACAATAGGAACAACATTTTTAAGTATTGCAAATAGCTCTAAATCAAGGGAGTAATACCTGTAAAATCTAGCGCGTTGTAGTGAGGCAGGGGCACGCAATATAAGATAATTAGATATCAATCGGAATAGATAAGAAACCAAGATGAGGGAAGACCTTATACTCGTATTCTTAAATTGGATACGCACGATAGGAAAGAAATGCAGGATAAATAGAAGAAGAATATGAATAATAGAATGAAATGGATGCAGAGGTATTCTACTCGTGTTCCAATAGTAATTTGTAGAATAATTGCTCTCAAGGAAGAAAACAGCTATATAGAATGAGGTCTCAAGGAATTCAAACTTACTGAACTTGTTCGTTATAATGTAAAATTTTTACTATATCAATAAATTATAATTGTTTGCATGACTTGCCTTATAAATATTTTCTTACTTTTCTTAACTAAAGATAAGGAAATGTTTAGTCAACTAAAGGATTGTATTATAAACAATCTTTTAAATAATATAATCCTTATATATAACTTTGATAATATAAATCTATCTATATGGATTTTAATATTTAATTTTTGCAATCAATTTCAACTAAAATTTGAGTTAAACCTAAATTGCTTATTTAACGGCTCAATTCGTATTTTAAAATCTTACTTAGGTTGTAAATTCTATTCTTTAAGCTTATGATTTTGGTTATTAAAAGTATTTTTATAATATTTTTATAATACATATCAACATATTAAGATATTACATTTTCCCCATAATAACAGAGATAGTTATCCTTTCATTGATTATAATATTGATAAAGGATTAGTACTTTTGTTTTTCATTACTCAATTTAATTGAGAGAATTACACTTAAACTCTCATTTTATTTCAATAACCGTGGTTATTTCTTTATAAATTCCTTTAATTAAGAGATCCATAACAATAATACCTACAAACCAATCAGTATGGATATTAAAAGTTATTATTCGCATATTAACTATATCATTAAATGTAAATTTGAATGGGCAAATATGTTGTTTTTATAAATTTAAATTTCTAAATTTAATACAAATAATTAGGAATAAAACTTGCTATATAATTCTTATTACTTTATAAACAAATATTGTTAGAGCTTTTATTTACGAGATACACAATAAATTGTGTAGGTGAAAATATAATACAGATAGATATAATTATTACATATAATTCCAATCTTTCTTTACTAGCTAAACCAATAATTCCATAGATGGTTTTGCAAGTCATGTAATTATAGTTGACAGTAACTCAAACGATAAAGATCAAATTAAAAACTTTGTATATCCTCCAAATTGTACTTTATAAAAATAGATTATAATTCTAGTATATCTGATGGATTAAGAGTTGTTGTTAATTATTTTGTTAACAAATACAATCCTGAACTATTATTATTTTTAGATAAAGCAATAATACCTTAAGATGTCGGTAAGGTCTTTTAAAAATTTTTAAGAAAGTTAACTAAAAAAGTAGCAGCATTTACAATTGGCATTAGCAGAGATAAGTGCAAACATTTTTATAATATGTATGGAATATTTTCAGTTACATATATGGTCATCTGAAACAATTAAAGTTTGGCACGGAGAAGTTTCTCAGGATCAAGCTGACTTTGATATATTTTATGGCATAAGAAAAAAGGATATATAAGTTTATTCACTAGTTATGTATCTATGTACCATGAATTAGGGTATATAGAAATTACACTTTTTTAAAAAGTGAGCCAGGTGATTATGAACCGCCTTTGAGAATTTATTTAATATTATACCGTACTATTTATTGATGACAAAATAAAATTTTATATTGTAATTCATAATTAAAGTTCTTTATGAGTATTGAACTTTTAAAATATAAAAGAAGAGTATTTAGAATCATATCTCTAGATTTTTATGCATGGACTGATGAAAAGCTAGGTTACGTATATAAACAATATTTTAACATAGATGAATTCATTTAATATTTATGTTTCGAATATTTTAACAATTATTCATAACATGAATAGTTGATATTATTTTCCTATTATTTTGAAATAATCTTTATTATGATCTTACAATTAATTATTTGTTTTTCTTTTAAATAATGCAAGATTATTTTTGCTTACCCATCTAATTCTCCAATATAATTCTCTTAATTCACTAGGTAATTTAGAGACAATAATATCTAAGAAAAGAACAGCTAACAATTTTTTATCTCCAATAAACTTATGTTCTTTTCCCAGCTTATATAAAATTAGAAAATCATAAAATGATGATATAGGTCTATTTTTAATAGCCCAACTCGGAGTAGAAGATGCCTCGATTCTTCTTATTAGTTCATATGGTTTTATGTAGTCAATGCATGGTATATTATTAGTATAATCAATAATTTTTCTAGCATCAACCGCCCATTTATTATATGTTTCTGCAAGAGTTATTAATGACTTTTTAAAATCTTTTCTATAGACATATCCATGAGGCGTAGATGAACTCATGTGTATTCTGTATCTAGTTAAACTTTGACCTGATAAATATAAAGAACCCTTTTGCTTAATTGCTAAAGATAGCATAGCTAAATCTGGAGAGCTCTTTATTGTTTTTAATAAATTTAATGATTCTTTTCTTTCAATTATTTCTTTAGCTATCGCAATAGAGCTAGCATTATGAAACCCACCGGGATTTATAAAAAGCTTATCGCAATATCTGCTTGGATCTTGAATGTATATATCTGGATATATCATATTCTGATCAATGATGTTACCATTTTCATTTATTATTTTTTGGTTATTATGAAAATATATTAAATCATTATATTTTTGAAATGTTGAATAAATATATTGCAATCTATTGCTCTCATATACATCATCATCCTCCAGAAATGTAATAATTTGTCCTTTTGCTTCCTTAATACCTATTTCATACTTTAAGCCCAAATCTGCTGTTTCTGGAATAATATTTTTCCAATTCATGCAATCTATAAAGCTATCTATTTTAGGATCTTCAAAATTCTTTATTACGATTACCTCAAATTTATTTTCATCTAATGTTTGATCTTTTAAGCTTTTTAATGCATCTAATAAATACTCCTTTCTTTTATATGCGGTTACCAAAACTGAAATGCTTTGATTATTCATAGACATACCAATTTATTATTAGATTATCTCGGAGATATAATAAATTTACTATGCTATTCTTTAGGAAGATCCAAAAAACTCCAAATGATCTCAAAGAAAAATTTTAAATTATTAGGCAAAACTTCATTTAATGCAGTATAATCTTCTTTATCAAGCATTTTAAAAAATTTGAAATTAAAAATTATTATTAAAATACCTAATGTAATATACAAAGGTAAATAAATAACATTAAACCCAGTTAAGTATTCGACAAAAAGTAAGCCAAATAATAAGATAAGAGATGATATGGAAACTTTTAAATACTCATTTAAATTTATTTTTAGTAAACCATGCTTTCTCACCCTAGGTAATGCAACAGCTATAAAGCTAATAAATCTAGACAAAACGTATGCTATTGCGGCTCCAGTAGCAAAGTATAAATTTATAAGATATGGAGCAAGAAAACCTATTATTATTGCTCCTATTACTGATTGTAAAGCTAAAGCCTTTGAGTCTTTTTTAGCGCTTAAAGCAATTGTTATAGGTATATCATAGCTCATTAATGCATGTCCAACAGTGAGTATAGTAAAGGCTTTCCAATCATGAACAAATCTTTGTCCCAACAATAATAAAATTAAAGGTTTTCCCATAGCTCCAACTAATAATAAAAAAGGTATTGATAAAATTGTTGTATACCTTATAGATTTTTCTACTATTTCTTTATTTAAACCATTTTTCTCTTCTAAACCTAATAATGCAGGACTTAATGATGCCGCGATTGAATTTGGTAACATCTGTGGAACCGAAGATGCAAGCATAATAGTTGAATAAATACCCAACTCAGCTAAACCTAACTTATACAAGACAAACAACTTGTCTACATTACTTAATAATGTAACAATTAATGATCCCAAAACTAAAGGTATAGCATAAGAAATTATTGGCTTTAATTTGCTCCTTGTATCCTTTCCAAATATGAGCTCTCTGCTCCACATAGTATAAAAAATTGAATTAATAGCATCACCTATAACCCAACCTACAACTAATCCAAAAGCACCATATCCCATAAAGAGTAATAGCATGCCGGTAAGATATCTTCCTAATGCCCATAAGATCTGTATTATTCCCATTTTACCAAACTTCATTAGTGCATTAGGACCTATTCCAGCATATGAATTATAAGATGATAAAGCTATATCAATACCTAAAATTTTAACTATGTTACTATAAACGGGAGATCTATAAAGTAATGAAGAAATTTGATATGAATACAGAAACATTACTATAAATATAACGAATCCGCTTGTTAATCCAATAATAATTCCTAATCTATATAAATATCTTGCTTCTTTCTCTTTTCCACCTTGATAATATCCAATAATAAACCTAGAAAAACCGTTTGATTCCCAAGTAGCAGCTAAGCTTATAAATGTTAATATTATTACTGAATCAAAATAAGAACCTAAACCGTTAAATCCTATTATTCTAACTATAGTTAGATAAAATATGAATTGCATTATTGTTACTGCTGCATTTGCTGAAAGCAGCTTTGACATACCTTTAAATACTTTTGCTCTAATTGACATAGCCATCAATTATAGAAGAAAATATGCTAAATTAAAAACTTAAATTAACAAAATATTTCTTATTGTTACATTTAATTTAAATATTTTAATTATTATGATATCAATGTAAGGGGTATTATTATAATTTTTATGTAAAATTTTAATAGAATATAGAATGTTCAGTGATTTGCTGACTGTAAAAAGTTTTATATTTATTAAATAAAATTTTTATATGCCAAAAATTAATGGGATTTGATAATAAATGTCATTTATTTAGGTTTTACAAATATTACTTATTATTACAATCAAATACAAAACACATTAAGATTTTAATAATCTAAATTTTATATAAATTATATAAAAAATTTTAATATACAATAAAGTTGTATTCGACTGATTTAGTTATCATAAAGTCCTGCATTTTATTCATAAATAAAATAGATTAAACCATTAAAATATCAAACATGTAGTGTTATTTTATCTTATTTTTTCAATTAATCTTTTAAGCCTTACTATTAATATTAATAATGGCGTATAGTATGGAATATCCAAAAATTTCAGTCATAGTTACTGCTTATAATAGAAAGAAATATTTACCATATGCTTTGCAAAGTTTGGAACAACAAACCTTAGATAAGGATAAGTTTGAAGTAATTGTTATAAAAAATTTTGAAGATCAATTATCTGATAAAATAATAGAAAGAAATAATTGGAAAAATATGGTAATAGAAGAGAACAATACATTGGGAGAAAAACTTAGTTTAGGTATAGATGAATCTAAAGGAGATATAATAACCTTTTTGGAAGATGATGATATGTATAAACCAGAAAGGTTAATGTATATATAAAAGCTTTCAAAAAATTAAAAACCTAATATATATAAGTAATGATGTTGATGTAATTGATGAAAACAATAATATAATAGATAGAAAATTATATGCCATTAAACCTTCATTTAACATAATAATGAAAAGTGATGATCCTAGATGGGAAAAAATTATTGCAAAATATGAAATTCATGGTAATAATAGTTCCATTGCTGTAAATAGAAGTATAGCTGAAAATATTAAAGGTCTAAAAGGGAGTATGATTGATTTAGCTATTATGGTAATATCATCATTTAGTGAAGGTCTTTTATTCTATACGAGTAAAAGGTTAACATATTATAGAGTACATATTAATAAAAATGCATTAAAAAATCAAAAAAGCTATGAACAATTATACAATACAAATACGTCATTTACCTTTTTGGCAAATTATCAATTTTTCCAAACAGATATTTCATTTTTTAAAAAATTTCAAAATAATTGTGAAAAATCATCAAATGTGTTTTGCGAGAAATTAGCATTTGATTATTTAGCCAACATTTGGGCTTTAAATCTTGATAGTAAACAACTAAAATTACCTATTTCTCAATGGAGAATATTAAAATTTGCTCTATTACGTTCAATTTTATCTGGTACTAGCCTATTTAACATATTTATAAATCTTGCAAAATCATCTTTTTTTGTATTTAATAAGAATTTACCTTCAACACTTAGTTTATTCATAAAAAATATTAAAGATAAGATTAATAAATATCTTGATGATGAAGATAAACTAATCCTATATACAATAAAAAAGAATGGAGGAATTATGGATATAAATCAAATAATGATTAAAACAAATATTAATAAAAATAAATTGAATAGAAAACTATCAAAACTTATTGATTGGGGATATTTAGAAGAAGTTCTTTTTGATGGAGTAAAGAAATATAGAATTAAATAATAATTTGATAAAGCTTTCTAAAGAATTGCAGATATTTATTAACTTTATTTCTTTTATTTCATAGTTTCTTTAAATATCTTTGCATATTGTTTAGCGACATTATCCCATGAGCTATGAATTCTTATAAAACTTTCAGTATTATCAAAAAGATCTCTTGTATTATCTGTTTTTGAAAGCTTAATTATTTCGTTTGCAAATGATTTAAAATCAAACTCATTCACAATCCTAACAGGTTTAATGTTTTTATATAAATAAACTAATTCAGGAATTCCATAGGTAATAACTGGTGTTTTAACTCCTAGAGATTCAAGTATCACCAAAGAATAGCCATCTATATGTGTTGGGTAAATAAGACCCTTTGCCTTTGAATATATTTTAAATAGTTCTTCTTTATTTTTTAAAAAACCTAAAAATTTAATTTTTGGGTATATTTTCTTCAATTTATTTATATATTTAGTTGTTTCATTAGAAGAATGACCAACAAAAACAATATAATCATCGATTTTATTTTTTAATTCTTTTAATATATAAGGCATATCATATAAACCCTTAAGAAGATCTAGATAACCTCCATAAACAAAATAATTCTCTTTATCATAGCTTTCATTTGATAAAGCTAGAGGATCAATTGCATTAGCTGGGTAAATAAAGTAATTTTTTATGTTTTTATTTAAATTCATGGAATTTCTAAATTGAAAATATGAAGCAGGATTAATCCATATAAAATTTATAGGTAAATTTAGGCTAATTAATTTATCATAATAATATTTAATGCTAGAATAGGGAGAAAAAAGACTTAATCTAACCAATTTTATAATATTGGATATAGAATTCATGTAAAACATAGATGCAGTTTTACGTAACGCCATATACCAGTTAAAAGGATTATGGTGAATTATATTATAAATAGGTTTTTTAAAAATCTTAGCAAAATAAATAAATTCTGATGTCGATTCAGTAGGATTCATTATATATTGAACATTACCCACATCACTTATAATATCTTTCATAATTTTTATTTCTTCATCTCTTAATTGAGGAAAATCCTTATAATGAATATATTTTAATTTTTCTTTAATAAATTTATCAACTTTGCTAAAGAAATTGGATTCAATATTATGCCTTTTTAATATTTTATTTTTTTCTTCCAAATAGGAAAAAACTATGCTAGGAATAATAACTTTATTTTGTTCCATAATTCTTAATGTTTTATGTAATGAATCAGCATAAACTTCATCGTTCAAAGCCCAAAATAATATAGAAGGATATGGAGAATAAATAACTCTAAAACCTAAATGTGGTAATCTAATTATTATTTCTGCATTATGAATTCCACCTCCACCAATTTTTCCATTAATATCTGCAGGTCCTATCGTGAAGATTTCCATTTTTAATCCTACTATCATAACTATCATGAAAATTTAAAAGTCTTTTATAATTTGAAATTCTATAAATCAAAAATTTTTTGATAGCATTAAAGAATTATACTAAATTAATATCAAAACAATATTTCAAGGAAAAAGATAGAAATAAAGATTTGATATTAGTTCCTTAGAAGAAACATAATCCTACAAATTTATAATTTGTTATATAAATTTATTGTATATCAAGGTTGTGTCATTCATGAGACATGGATAAGAATTTTTGAAATAATAATAAAAGACATCAATACTTAATTTATTTAATAATAATGCATTACCCATAAGCCTTGCTAAATTCATCAATTTATAATAATTTTATTTATATTGATCATATTAAAACATAGTAAAATCTAATAACTATTCATATTTTTACATATTTCTGGAATGTGCAATTCAATCCAATGCAGAAATCTCCATATTTTGATACTCTACGTATTGGTCATCAAGAAGAGAGTGACTTCAGTTAACTCTACCTATTAGATCCCGAGCCAAAATGATTCTGTTAAATTGGATTGTTTTTACATGAATTCTAATATCAGGTTAAGACTTACTATTAGTATTATCATTGCGAGTCCCAAGTAGTTCATGAAATTATTAGCTGTAAAATTGAATGTGATCTTTGTCTTCTCTTCTGTTTCTATAGTATTTGGATAGCATATAGAGGACATGGTCAAATCTTTTCTAACTATGGGGATTATGTAGAATAGCATTAATAAGACTTAGCTTTTGATACAATGGTCGATGGAATGAATAGTGTAGACGTGAGGCATAAGATGATGTTGGTTAATGACCAAAAATTTCAGCATAAACTGTTCGAATCAAAAAAATATAAGAGAGGAAACACTTTAACTTAATAGAAAGTTTCAGGGGGAAATTTTAATGATTTTTAAACAAATATATTTAAATCGAAAGTTATACTATGAAATTATGAGACAGAAATATGGTTTTCATAACGCTTTCAATATTATCTTTAAAAGAAACAGAAAATTAATTACTAACAATGGATATATAATGAAATATAACTATCAAAATAAAAAGGATATTTTTCAAGTATTCTTGCTTTCTTTTCTTCATGGAGCTGAATTTAGGGATAGAGAAGGTTTTTGGCATCTAGATCAGGAAAATGATATTGTTATTAACCCCTAATGGGTTAAAATTCTATATTGAGAACTTCGACCCGCTAATATTTTCAGAGACCTTTATTTATGATATACATTATTCTGATAATCTTAATGGTAAAATAGTAATTCAAGCTGGCGGTTTTACTGGAGATACGGCATTGTATTATGCATCAAAAGGGGCAAGAGTTTATTCCTTTGAGCCAGATCCAATTAACTATGAATTGGCTTTAAAGAACATATCTCTTAATCCTCATCTAGCGCAAAATATTATTATGAAAAATTACGCGCTTGGAAAAGACGAAATAATTGACTTTCCAATTACTGGTACTGGATTCTCATCAGCTTATAATCTAAATACAGGCAAAACCACTAAGGTAAGAAGTATATCAATCACTCAAATAATTAAGGAATTTAATATAACAGATCCATATTTATTAGATCTTGATATCAAAGGCAAAGAATTCGAAGTAATTAATGATGAATCTTTATCCCTTTTTAGGAAAGTTAGAATAGAATATTCTCCTGATCTAGTAGGATTGAAAGATTATGGATTTAAATCAATAAGAGTTTTTAAACATAATTGTTTAAATTACGATTTACATTATCATGGGACAATTGAAGCAACAAAATGAAATAAGAGATTCGGTGCCATAGTGAAGATTCGTATTAAAGATATATTATAACGTTAAGATAAAGATATAGATACTTCTGCAATTGGCAGGTTCCTTTTTTCTAAGAATGCTGAAAGATAGAATTTAAAAGAATTACTTGTTTTATTCTGCAGTAATGGATCTAAAGGATACAACAAGAGTATATAGCTAAAAATTAATTTATCCTTAATCAAGCTTTCTAATTAAACATATCAAGTTAATTCATAATTAACGTTATTTTATAATTATTTTATTTAAAATTAAAATTGAGGTCTTTAAATTCTGCTCATTAATATTTATGGGCCCGGGGGGATTTGAACCCCCGACCACAGGGACCCGATTCGGGTGCATATGCATACCCCGCATCCTGCCAAACTGGACTACGGGCCCTCCATATTAAATTAATATAGAAAATTTTAAAAATATTACTAAGCAATGCTTATCAAAACTTGTTTTTTTATCAATCAAATTAAACGCAAACTTCCATATATAAAAATGATCTTGATACAAGAAAAGCCAATAATGTTGAGGTCTATTCTTTGCTATACTTATTTTTCTCTATAATAAATATATCTTCTTGTTTATAGGAAATGTATTTAGATTTGATTATTTTATTTTAAAATCTTTATTATCTACATCTTAAATAATATTAAATAGCAAATAATATTATTTTCTTAAATAATTACTATTAAGGGTAAGAAAATGGCAACTCTAAAATTTGATGAAACTAAATTTAAGCCAATATCTTTTCATCCCTATGAAAAAAGATTTTTTAAAGATGGTTGTATTTATTCAGATTACGGTAAAATATGTTTCTCATTAGTTGATAAAGGTATTATAAGAATTGGAAACAATATTGAAGGAAACACAAATGAAACCTTTATAACAAATGGTTTTAAAATAAGTATTTTACCAAAACTAACCATTTATAATAATGAAAAAATTCTAGAAGAGTGGGGAACTGGAGAAAAAGAAGGAGATAGATCTTGGTTTGACCCTTTATTTGATCCAGAATTAATGGGAGAAAATAAATCAACAATAACAACTGGATTATTAACTTGCAAAGATGGTAAAACATGTTATTCATTTGCTCTTTCTTTATCCCCAAATGAACCTATTTATGGTTTAGGAGAACATTTTGGGCATTTAAACAAAAGAGGTTTTGATTTCATAACATGGGCAGCTGATATGCCTTCTACTCCAAACTATGCAACTTATATTCCAATACCTTTTATTTGGTCCCCTAAAGGTTGGGCCATTTTAATAAATACATCTTCACCAGTTTATTTTGACTTAGGCAAAGCATCTTATGATAGATTATTAATAATAACTAGAGGTTATTTTGATGCATATCTATTTTTAGGGAATGTAAAGGAATTATTTAAATCTTTATATAAAATAGCAGGAAAGCCAAGTAACGAATTACCAAAATGGAGCTTTGGTTTTTGGCAAAGTAAGTGTGCTTATAAAACCCAAGAAGAAGTATTAAATGTTTCTAAAGAATTAAGAAATAGAGGTTATCCAGGAGATGTAATTCACATAGATCCTCCATGGGAGGGTAATTGGGATAAATATGGTTGCGATACAATAGATTTAGAATGGGATGAAAAAGCATTTCCAAACCCTGAAGAAATGATTAAAAAGTTGCATGAAATGGGCTTTAAATTGTCTTTATGGATAAATCCATATATTGAACCAGAAACTAAGCTTTGGGAAGCTATGAAAAATAAATTGATGAAATCAAAAAATGGGGGTAAAGCAGTTCCTTTAGCTGATTGCCAAACTATAGAAAAAGCAGGAATTCCTGATTTGTTTGATAAGGAAGGATTTGAGACATTTAAGAATATATTAAAGGAAAAAGTGCTAAAATATGCTGATGTAATTAAGGCTGATTATGGTGAAGGCGTTCCTTATGATGCAATATCAAATGGATTAAGTGGTGAAGAGCTTCATAATTTATTTTCTCTTTATTATATGAAAGCTGTTTATGATGCAACAAAAGAAACAAAAGGTTATGGAATAGTATGGGGTAGGTCAGGTTATACTGGTGTTTGGCAATATCCATTACAATGGGGTGGAGATACACCATCTTCTTGGGAAGGGTTAAGGCAAGCTATAAGGGGTTTGTTATCATTTCATTCATCAGGTAGTATGTTTGCTTCATTTGATGTTGGTGGATTCATAGGAAAGCCTAGCGAAGAGCTATACATAAGATGGTTGCAAGCAGGAATTATGGTAAGTCATGTTAGGGCTCATGGAAATAGTGAAAGAGAGCCATGGAAATATAACGAGGAAATTACAAAAAAGATTTTGAAATTAAGGTATAAATTGTTGCCTTATATTTATAGTGAATCAATAAGATCTGTTAAAGAAGAAATACCACTTATAAGGCCTCTATTTTTTGAAAATCATAATGATCCAAATACTTATAATATAGATGATGAATATTATTTTGGTAAAAGCTTACTAGTTGCCCCTATTACTCAAGAAGGTAATAGAAGGAAAGTCTATTTACCTTCTGGTGAATATTTTGAATTCTTTTCAGATAAGATTTATGAAGGAAACAAATGGTATGATTTAACATATGATTTAGATAAGTTTCCTCTATTCGTAAAATATAATTCAATTATTCCAATGTTAAGCAAGGAAATTAGTTATATAGAAGATAAAAAGTACTTTGATGAATTGGAATTTCACGTATATGGCAAAGATGCTGAAATGGATTATTATGATTATGAAGTAGAGGCAAAAATTGTTTGCAAAAATGGAGAATGTAATGTATATAATTTACCAAAAGTAAATTATAAATTTATTTTCCATTAAATTATTCAACAACTTTTCCACTACCTATAACTGTAAATGGATTAATTCTTTCTTTTGGAGCAATTATTGCACCTAATTTTACTTCTCCAAGAAATTCTGTTATACCCTTTAGTCTATCTGGTAACATTTCTGGGGTACCTTCTATTAGATGGGAACTTTCTTCAATTTTAGCACCTTCACCAATTACAGAATTCCTTATTTCTGATAATGCTCCTACATAAGCATCTTTCATAATTAAAGAATTTGAAACTATTGTGTTTTCCCCAATAACTGCATTTTCCTCAATGCTTGTATAAGGTTTTATTATGCTTCCAGCTAATATCTGCGCCCTTCTACCAATATAGGCTGGACCAATAATTATCGCCCCTTCTTCTATTGTTGCATAATCATCTATTACAACTCCATTAGAAATTATTGCAGATCTGCTAACGTTTGCTGTATTGTTAATTTTAATTCCAGATGTATTTAAAATAATTTTTAATGCATCCAATAAATCCCATGGATATCCCACTTCAATCCACTTATTATTCCATATTATACCTCCAACTATACCTTCCTTTGAAACCATAGCCATTGCACTTTCAAATTGATCCTTTGATAATCTTTCTAATTGGTTAACATCTGAAACAATTAAACCAGCAAATACATAACCTCTATTTTTTAACCATGTTCTTGTTTTTTCATCAGCCTGGTTATAGCTTGTTATTTGCCCCCTATAATCAATTGTTACAAATCCATATGTTTCCAATCCTGTTGAAACAGAAGAAACACCTATGACTATTGGATATCCTGATGAAGCATAATAATCTATAACAGCTTTACCAATGCCTGGGCTTGCTAAAAAACCAGAATATGCTATCATAACCTGATCTTCATTCCTCTTTTTAGCTTCTAAAACAGCTGTATAAATTCCCCCTCTTATGTCTTCACCTTTTTGCCCTACAATATAAACATCTTCATCTCTTGGAATTGCCATGTTTTCATAACCTGGTGGAACTATAACAACGATTTTCCTTATGCCTGCATTTCTCAAAATTTCAACACTATAATCTAGCAATTGTTTACCTCCAATTTCTAGAAAAGACTTTGGTTTTTCTTTAGTTAAAGGCAAAAGCCTTTTTCCATACCCTCCAGCTAACACTACTCCAATCATTTTTATCACCTACTCAACAGTTACTGTTTTAGCCAAATTCCTTGGCTTATCCGGATTATAACCCCTCTCAACAGCTAATCTATAAGCAAGTATTTGGAATAACGGAGTTAAAATAAAAGGTTCTAATTCCAAGATATTATTTGAGGGGGGCATTTCTGCAAAATAAATATTTCTTTTATCTTCCTTTAACTCCAATCTCAAATCAGCTGGTTTCACAACTATTACTTTAGCATTTCTAGCTGCCATTTCTATCGCATTTCCTGCTATCTCATATGCATCGCTTGTAGAAACTATGTAAACGGGGAAATCTTTTTCAATTAAAGCTATTGGTCCATGTTTGCTTTCTCCTGCTGGATATGATTCTGCATGCAAATAAGTTATTTCCTTAATTTTTAATGCCCCTTCCATTGCTATAGCAGATCCTAATCCTCTACCTAAAATATATGATGAGTTCTTTTTATGAAAGTTTATTAAAAAAGGAATTAAGGTATCGCTTGCCTCTAATGATGACTGTAATAAATTAGGTGCATATTTTAGATAATTTAATATATTATTTTTCTCATCTTTATCTATTGTTTTTATTTCATAAGAAATAAAGGAGGAAAGCATTTCCAAGAGCATTATTTGAGACAAAAAAGTTTTTGTTGCAGCTACCCCAATTTCAGGTCCGGCCCTAGTATATAATGAAAAATCAGATTCTCTAACTATAGCGCTGCCTAAGACATTTGTTACAGCTATAATTTTAGCCCCCATTTTTTTAGCTTCTCTTATTGCTTGTAATGTATCATAAGTTTCTCCACTTTGAGAAACTGCAATAACTAGATCATCGCTCTGAAGAGAAGAAGAAACATAGCTCATCTCAGATGATATTATTGGATATGAAAAAAGCCGGGCTCTCCTTGCTAATATCTTAGAAAAAACTAAAGAAGCATGATAACTTGTCCCTGCTGCTGTCAAAAAAATTCTATTAGATGATGAGATCATTTCAGCTGCTTTTATTAATGCAGGATCCTCAATATTTCCTTCAAATGTTTCCCTTATTGCATTAGGTTGTTCATAAATTTCTTTAATCATGAAGTGCTGATAACCACCCTTACTAGCTGCCTCTGGTGTTAATTCAACAGTTTTTACTTTTAATGCTATTTCCTCAACGCTTAATTTTCTAAACCCTCCTCCAGGTAATAACTTATAAATTTCAAAACCTGTTGGGCTTATATATCCAAATTCTCCATCTTCTAGCAATAAAACAGTCTTTGTCATATCAAGTAAAGCAGGTAAATCGCTTGCTATTGCCTTTACGTTTTCATTAAATCCAATGATTAATGGTGATCTCATTTTTGCAAAATAAATTTTTTCGCTTTCTTTTTTATATAATATTCCAAATGAATAAGTTCCATCAATTTTGGATAATGCATTTGCTAATGCTTCAATAAAATTGTTATTTTTATTTACTTCTTCTTCCAACAGATGAGCAAACAATTCTGTATCTGTTTCACTAATTATTTTATGACCTTTGCTTTCTAATTCAAATTTTAATGAGGCAAAATTTCTTATAACTCCATTGTGAACAACTGCTATGTTACCTGTGCAATCTAGATGAGGATGAGCATTTTTATCATTAACTCCTCCATGGGTTGCCCATCTTGTATGAGCAATTCCTGTATAACCAATTAAATCTGATAGGTTTACCCTTTTCATAACAGATTGTAAATCACCAGCTCCTTTTTTATAATTTATAGAATCATTATTTATCACTGCAATTCCTACGCTATCATAGCCTCTATACTCTAATCTTTGAAGTCCTACAATAAGTTTATCAACAATATTGCATTTTTTATTAGTTATACCTATTATACCGCACAAAATTTCTCCCTCAAAATTCCATTTATTTATAGTTTACAAGGATTTTAAATTTTACCAAATAATGAAGGCTTTGCTGATGAGGAGAAAGCTAAATAAAAACAAGGAGTAAGCCAAATAAACAAGGAATAAATAATTTTAAAATATTAATAGGATAGCTTTAAGCTTGTTTCTAATCTTAGAAAAGGCTATCTAGAGGCAATTAATAAGAATTCTGGATTTATGTTTATATCAAATAATAGCCTCAAATAACGTTTATTTTAGATTTTGAAGGTGAACCATATAAGTATCAAGCCAATAAACCAAAAAGGAAATACTAAAAGTGATTTAGCAGTATTACAAGTATAGATTATAATGCCGTAATGGGATTGTAAGAATTACATGAATAAGCATTAACT
Source organism: Caldisphaera lagunensis DSM 15908 (assembly GCF_000317795.1). Lineage (NCBI taxonomy): Archaea > Thermoproteati > Thermoproteota > Thermoprotei > Acidilobales > Acidilobaceae > Caldisphaera > Caldisphaera lagunensis. The sequence goes on along the minus strand of NC_019791.1, from coordinate 901,501 downwards.
ATCATTAGACTTAATAAATGAAAAGATTTTAGATTGGGAATACATATCATATAAGAATTATTAATTTTATTTTTTAAATTTTATTAAGCTTTTTATACTAGTTAAACAAATTCTTTATATAGAATAATTAAGGTGCAAGATTAATGAGCATATTATCAACAATAAAACGGATAAATTATTATAGAAAAGTTTACGCTAATTGGATAAGCGTGATTCTCAATGTAAAACGACATAAGGAATTAATTCATGTAAAATTTAGAAACGAGAAAGCTATTAAAAATTCAGGGATTTGCACGTTACCATGTAGTTATGGATTGGTAGACCTTGTTGAACATGGCTTTCTTAATCCTAAACTATTATATTTTAATTCTGATGGAAAACTTTATTATAATGGCCATGAGGTAATTCAAGACTCGTATTTGTCTTTTCTTATATCTATCTGTGGATTTATGAAAAATGGAAATATATGGTATCATCCCCAATTAAATGCAAAGTTCAAAGAACCAATTAATTATTCCATTTATGAGGTCTTTTGTTTAGAAGATTATGGAGGGATTGATGTAAATGGTAGAGAAGTTGTTGATATAGGAGGAAACGTAGGAGATTCAGCTATTTATTTTGCTTTAAAAGGCGGCAAATACGTTTATTCATTTGAACCATTGCCAAATGTTTATAATGTTGCAATTGAAAATATTAAGTTAAACGGATTAGAAAACAAAATCAAGATAATAAATGCGGGAATAGCATCAAAAGAGGGAGAAATTTTAGTTCCTTCAAATTTTGATGTAGAGAAATCACATGACTTTTCAGTTAATAATAAAGGTGATATTAAAATACCAATATATTCGATAGAAAATATAAGGAAAATGATTAAAGATCCATATCTTTTAGAAATTGGATTGTGAAGGTTGCGAAGCTGATGTAATTCTCAATTCAAAATTAGATTTTGAAAAAGTTATATTTGAATCTCATTCTGGAAAAACCAATATTTCTCATGAGACATTGGTTAAAAAATTAGAAAATGATGGGTATAAATGTAAAACTAAAGGTATACATTCTAAAGATCTTGCTGTGATTTATTGCTCAAAACAGTAAATTATCATGCCTCACCGGAAGGGGTTCTCTGGTGAGGAGGATGAAACAATGTTCATGTCTATTAATTTTACTATACTACCTTTTTAAGCTAAATCTAAACTCCTTATTTTAAAGGTATATATTATTTTCTACTATTTAATATATCGAAAATTTTTGAAAACTGAACTAAAAGATTCAAAAATATTTAATGTAAATTAATATGTGAGATTAACATAAAGAAAAAGGAAATTTATGTTATTGGTAATCCAGAATATAATTTTTTATAAAACTAGGTTTAGAGGATATAAAATATATCAAGACTACGCTTTAGTTAATTAAGAGATGATTAATACTTCTTATAAATCTGAAACTGCAAGCCTGATAAAAATTTGAATTATTAACACTAGACTTGATGTATGGTAATAATATTGATATTTTAAATAAATACAATTCTTCTATTGGTACTCTAAGATTAGATAGTAGTAAATTGATACAAAATTTTGATTCCATTTTTAACCTTTAGAATAATTTATTTTTCTTATATATTTAGAGTAACGAATGATATAATTAATTAAATACAGAAAAACAATTTTGAAAAACCTTTATTATTTATCTCTTTTCTTTCAATACGATTCATTAATGTACAAATATTTCGATGTAAAAGGTTTATTTATTAATTTTTCTTATAACCAATGCATACACATTGTTAACTGGGGAGTTAACAATTACAAACCATTATTCACCCTCACTCATTGTTAATTGCATTTAAAGATGTTTAACTTTTAGGAGTTAATAAAGTAAATATACTCTTTCCTTAAGATTCTCTTATAATAAGATTTAGAAAAATGATAACATAGGCTTACCTGATTATGAGACTCAAGTTATCGAAGATTTAGAAAAATTTACATACATGAAGAACTAACTATGCTTAACCTTTTCAGTACGGATCGAAACAAAACAGTTTACGTTATTGGAACTAACGCTGTGTATTAATGAATATAGGTTACCCTGATAAGTAAAACTCATTGAGAAATGATCCACTATCAATAAGGATGGAATAGTTCACCATAATACTATTATAAACCAACAATATTCAAAACCTTTATCTCTTATAATATTGTTTATCATGTGTGTTAGTATTTGGATCTATATTTCCTCTAATTTCAAAACATTTCTCTTAAAATTCTATAATTAAAACTTTACACTCAATGGATTATTTGATAATCATAGTTTAAGGATTATCATGTATAGACCATAATAATTTCCTATCATTATATAAGATAAAACGTGACTAATTTATCACATTTTTCATGAAAAGGATATAGAAAAATATTGATTCTGAATAATTATCTTTTAACTAAATTTTTTTTATAAGGAAAACCGAATAACCTTAAAAAATAATAATCATAGCAATTATTTTAAAAAAAGGAATTATATTAAAAAGAACGAAGTGTTTTATATTATCATAGTAATTTGTTAAGCTTTATAGCATTTCTTATTAAGAGAACTATATTTTTTTAGAGAAATCTATACATAGAGAGATAAAATAAAAACAAATATGTAATTATAGATAATACCATAATTTTATTTTTAATAATTGGTGATAAATGTGGGTGAATTAAAGGAAATAGTAGATAATAAATGGCTTCTTGATCACTTGAAAGATGAAAATGTTAGAGTTATTGAGGTTGACTATGATCCAAACACAGCCTTTAATATATGGCATATACCTGGTTCTGTTTTGATAAGATGGAGAGAAGATTTAAGGCATAAAGTTTTAAGGGATTTCCTAGAGCCTGAAGAATTTGAAAGACTTATGGAATCAAAGGGAGTTAACAATAATACTACCATTATTCTATATGGAGATTATAACAATTGGTTTGCAGTGTATGCATTTTGGCTATTTAAGGCATATGGTCACGATGACGTTAGAATATTAAATGGAGGAAGAACAAAATGGGCTAAAGACGATTTACCGATTGAAAATGGGGATAAGGAAACTAAATATAAAGAAGGAAAATATAAAATAAATAAAGTTGATTGGGGAAGCCATAGAGTATTCTTCTGGGAATTGTTACAAAAAGTAACAAAAAATGAAATAGGAAAGACAACAATACTTGTTGATGTTAGATCTCCAAAGGAATTTAGTGGTGAGATAAGGGCACCTCCTGAATATGCAGATGAGCAAACACAGGTTGGAGGCCATATTCCAGGAGCTATTAGTTTTCCATGGTCACAGGCAGTTAATCCTGATACAGGAGAATTTAAAAGCAAGGAGGAATTAGAAAGATTATTCGAAAATGCTGGTATAAAGAAAGACAAAGAAGTAATAACATATTGTAGAATTGGAGAAAGAGCATCTCATACATGGTTTGTTCTAAAATATTTGTTAAATTATCCTTCAGTTAGAGTATATGATGGATCATGGGCTGAATGGGGAAATATTGTTGGTGCTCCAATAAAGAAAGGAACAGAACCATGAGGACAATTAATAAAATAAAAATTGATAAAATGGATGCGTGCGGAAATAAAAGTCCTATAAGCATTATGCAAGAAAGTATAAAGATGATAAAAAATTGTGATGAAAAAGTTGAAATAGAATTTAATGATTATGATTTTCTTGTTTCTTTGAAATATATATTAAAGATAATGGAGAGTCAATTCAAGTTGAGAATTGAAGAAAATGGAGTTAGAGATGGTTTTATCTCAATAAGTATAGTTCCAGAATGTTAATTTTTTTGATTGTTAAATCTGATTTTGAAAAAATATTTTAATTCAGGTAAATAAATGAATACAGGGATGAAGATACCACGGGTTTGATTGATGAAAGAACCTGTCTCAACCGACCAGATTTATAATTTTTAGAAATACTAAATAAATGGGTGAGAGCTTGGCTAAAGAATATTTATTTAAGGAAGGTAAAGAATTTTCTCTTATTTCAGATAGTTTCAAAAATGGAGAGGTTATACCTAAGAGACATACATGTGAAGGAGATAATATAAGCCCTAAATTAAGTTGGAAATTTGATGAAGCAAAAAGCTATACATTAATTGTTTACGATCCAGATGCCCCTATGAAAACATTCATTCATTGGGTTATTTATGATATACCTTCTTCAATAAATTCTCTTTATGAAGCAATACCAAAAAACGAAAACGTTGATGTTGGAAAACAAGGTAGGAATGATTTTGGAGAAATAGGCTACGATGGTCCATGCCCTCCAAGGGGTCACGGATTTCATAGATATTATTTTGCTTTGCATGGGCTAAATGTTGAAAGTCTTGATATAAGAGGGGAAGCAAATGCTAATAAGGTTTTAAACTCAATGAAAGGAAAAGTTATAGGATATGCAGTCTTGATGGGAAAATACCAAAGAATTTAAATTGTTGGTAATTAGGGGAAAACCTGCGTGAAAAAGGATAGTTTATATTGTAGGGGTTGAATATGCAGGGAACAGATGGAACATATACATGGTTATTGCATCAACCCCTACTAATGTAATGCCTGTTAAAATAAACATTACTGATAAGAATAAATAAAATGATCTAACACTTCCAACCTTTGTTATTGCTAATATATATGCATTTATAACAGCTAAAATTACTGAAAATGCTATTGCACCAATGTTTAATAATACTATCATACCTGGTTGAGGTGAAATAAATCCTGGAAATGTTGAAGATAAACCTGAGCTTAATGGGACAAGGAGAGAGTTAAAATAATAAGTTATTAATGCCATAAATTCTAGTATAGCAATTATGCTAGCATGCATTATAACTAATGCAGAAAAGAAATTTCCAAATACCTGCAATTTCCTTTGCCTAAGAGACAAAATCATGTTATCGAAATCTGATATTGCTACACCTACGTCCATTAAATTACCTCCATATTTCTCTGAATCTGAAAATATCTTTAATCCTCTATAAATTGTCTCGCTATTTGTATCCAACCCAAATTTCTGCATTGCAATATCGTTTTCAACCCCTAATGAAATAGTTGAATGTAATTTTTTAAGCAAACCCTTTAGTTTACCCAACTCAACCTTTGCCATTTCTTTTATTGCTTGCTTTAAATTTGGTACTTGAGATAAGTAGTTTCCTAAGCTTCTTATCATAACAGGGAAAAAGGTATCATAATCATTTATTATATTTTCCATATCATTTATTATATATCCTGATGGTATTAATAATAAACCAATTATGATTAATGATAGACCTATAGTTACATAATTGACCGCATCCGTTATAATATAATAAGACATAATTGAACCAACAACAACGCCAATTAAAGCTAAGATATCTGAAAACCTAGCTGTTGGATTTCTTGATGCCTTTGCTTCAAAATAATCCTTTGGGGCCTTTATTATTACTAGAGCACCCAAAATAACAATAATAAACATAGCGGCGATATAACCAAGTATAATCATTTTTAGACTTGAGCCTCCGAAGAAAAATGACAGCATAAGCATAGTTGATATAGCAAAGATAACTGAAACCATTGTTGATGTATAAACACCATAATATACATTTAATGATTCTAATGATCTATTATACATGTTTTCAAAATTAAATCTAAGTGTTTCAAACTCTACTTTTAAAAATTGTGTTATTTCTTCTCCAACTGATGATACAACAGCAAACCTTTCTAAAAACTCTTTAAATGCCTTATTTTTTTCCTTTAATGAAATCAAATTAACTGATTCAGGAACAGTATATCCCCACTTCTTTGACAATTCCCCTGCCTTCTTGAAGACTTTTGAATACCTTCCATGAGGGCCATCACCTGTTACCCTTAAAATAACTCCTGGAGGTTGTGATCCTGTTGATACTGAATACATATGAAGTAATGCATATAAAAAATCAAAATCTATTTTAATATAAGTTCTATTCCTTAAATAATTTGCTAAAAACAATAGCATTCCTATGCCCATTATAGAAAAGCCATAAATTAAAAATCTTCTACCAAAAATTATTATAATTATTAAACCAAAAAACATTAAAGCAATAGATATTATATTAAATGGACTTAACTTAATACCCCTTATATTTTTTAGAATCTTACTCATTTAGATTAAGCCTCCCTGATGTTAACTCTTTTAATGCATTTTCAATTCCAATTGATTCGGCTATAGTTATTGCTTTAAAAACCTTATAATAATCAAATATTTTTTTATTAGCCAATTCTCTCAGATATTTAGCTCTATATTCAAGTTCATCATATATTAATCCAAAATTTTTTCTGCTTAAACCTCTCATCCTTGCAATTTTTTCTTCTAATAAATAGGAAGAACCCTTACCTGAGAAGAGAAACTTGTCTGTGCTTGGATCCCAATTAAAAATTGGTATTGCGCTTACCTGATCGCTATTAGGATCATATCCTACAAGCTCATATAATGATAAGAGTCTTCTAACGAGTAGGCCTGTTTTAGAATATGTAGATGCCTGGAACCATGCAAAATTAAGATTATCCATATATGGTTTAGGTATATTAATTGGATTACCAGTTAATCTTTGTATTAGTCTAGTTAAGTCTCCCGCGTGAAATGTTGCCATAACTGGATGTCCTGTATCTTCAATTGGTATTGGATATCCATTATTAAAGCCAATATAATAATGTGCTCCATTAAGAACTAAATCATATGTATTTTCTTCTCCTCCATCTTCAACACTAATTACTTTTGCATACTTCCTATTATCTAAAAATATTAATCTATATTTTGAAAAAACTAAATCTGTTGAGTACATATAGCCAGAAAGCCATAAATCTAAAAGGACCCTAGAAAATTCTTCTTTTTTCACGCTTAAGTAATATAAATTTATATTTTTATATGATTTTATTTTTCCAATTTTGATATCATCTGTTTGAATTTCTTTTATTGCTTCCTTATTTATTATTATTTTTCCAATTTTGATATTAATTTTCAACTTTAATTCATTATTGATTATATCTAAATTCGTCAATAAGTTGTTTTTTCCATCAATAAATCCTTTTTTTATTAAAACAACTTTTTTATTACTTTTTGCATTCAAAAGACCTAATAGAAAATATTTTATTGCATCTTCTTTTATTTCAGGCCAATTTCTTATTATTTTTTGTTTTTAATTTCTATAAATCCATTTTTTATTAGCCAATCAACGAAATACAATTCTAGTTGATAAACATCTTTACTTTTTTTCATTTTTTTAATTGGCAATAAACTTATAAATGATTCATCAATTTTTTCTTTTATATAAAATCTTCCTTTTTTCCTATATATTTTGCCTCCTAAAACCAAACCTGTTAGATACCAAAAAATTGGGCTTGATAACATTAAAACACCTTTTTTAAATTTATATCTTCTTTTTATAATTTTATTCTCAAAGTTTTCAACTCTCTTAACTAAAATTTCATTATTCTTGTATAGGGATGCGATTTGTTCACTGCTTATTTCACCTAAATTCGTTATAAATTTATGATTTCTTGTTACATCAAAAACATTCCCATCATCTAATGTAATTCTTATTAATTTTTCTTTTGGCATTTTTGCAATAGCTAAAACATTTGCTTTCTTGATAACACCTTTATCATAGCCTGGTATTTCAATTTTATCCTTTAGATAAACAATTTCTTTTCCATTTGACAATATACTTCCATATTTGTTTTTATAGTTTGTAAAAAGTTCTCTTATTTCCTTAGCTTCATCACCTAAAATTACTTTCCCTTCTTTTATACATTGCATTGCTTGGAATGCAATTGCCCCTTCAGCACCTCTTATTTCACCAACAATTATATAATCTGGCCTTTGTCTTAAAGCGGCCCTAAGCAAATCAAATAATGTAACGCTAGTTTCTGGCCTACCAGTATCTCTAGCAAGCTCCCTTGTCCAGTTTGGATGAGGTAGTTGAATTTCCGCAGTATCTTCAATTGTAACAATTTTATGTGTTGGTTTTATAAATGTTGCAATAGCATTTAATGCTGTTGTTTTTCCAGATGCAGTTTCTCCACATATAAAACCGCTCATTCCTTCTCTTAATAATATCCATATATAGGCAGCTATCCTCTCATCAACAGTTCCCCAATCTATTAATAAGGTAGCCGGTATTACTATATGATCAAAGATAAGACCATAATGAAACTATTACACTGCTAAAGCTCATTGCTAATGCTGCAAATTCAGGTGGTAGATAAAATATTGGATATAAAATTCCAGCAGCAATTGGAACTAAAACACTATTATATCCAAAAGCCCAAGCCAAATTTTGCTTTATTTTATTTTCTAACTTATTTGATATATCAAAAAGATCATCAACCAATCTAATATCTCCAATTATTACATCTCCTGCAGTTTTTGCCAAATCAGTTCCTGAATTTATAGCAATCCCTATGTTTGCTTCTGCAAGGGCCTGAGCATCATTTATTCCATCGCCAACAAAGGCAACATAATGATTTTCATCTTTTAATTTTCTTATTAATTCAACCTTGTCCTCAGGCCTTAAGCCAGAAAAAACCTTTATTTCTTTAAAATAATCAACATTATCTTTACCTGTTGCGATAATTATATTTACATTCCTTTCTCTTAATTTATTAAATAAATCATAAATTCCTTCTCTTAATTTATCCCCAATATTTATAATACCGCCCAATTTTCCATTTATACATATAAAAATATCTCCATCCATTTCTTTAAAATCGCAATTTTCTTTAACAAAGCTCTTTCTACCAACAATAACTATGTTATCATTAATTTTTCCATAAACTCCTTCTCCCACAAATTCCTCAAATTCTTCTACTTTTTCTTTCTCATTGCTTAGATCTGATATTGCCTTTGCTATTGGATGATTACTAAGACTTTCAACGCTAGCAGCCATTTTGATTGCATTAGGCAAAAATTCTTTATATGATCTAACAAGGACTTTACCTTCAGTTAACGTACCTGTTAGGTCAAATACAATAGTATCTAAGTTTTTTATGTTGCTAAATATTTCACCATTCCTTATTATTATACCTTTTTTAACTGATTTATTTATAGTTGCTACAACAGCCATTGGAGTTGCTAACCCTAAAGCACATGGACAAGCAGATGCTAATACAGCTATTGCAAATAGCATTGATGTAAACAAGCTCTTTCCTAAAAAGAAGTGCCATATTATTAACGATAATATAGAAGCAATTAAAATAATTGGGACAAAGATAGCAGAAACCCTATCAACAAGGTTTTGTATTGGCAATTTTATTGCCTGTGCTTCTCTAATTGATTTAGCCACTTGATTTATATAAGAATTTTCTCCTGACCTTGTAACATATAGCTTTGCATAGCCATTAACAATTGTTGATCCTGAAAATAAAGGTAGGCCTTTACCTTTCTTAACTGGTATAGGCTCTCCTGTTAAAACAGATTCATTTACTTCAACAATCCCTTCATCAATTATTCCATCAACAGGTACCTGATCTCCGCTTTTTAAAATTATTGTATCACCAACATTTACCTCAGATACATCAACAATTACTTCCTTATTATTAATGATCTTCTTTACTTTTGTATTTACACTACTTTTTACTGACATTGAAAGCTTATATTTAAAGTACGATTCAAGCGTTTTTCCAATTAAAACAAATGTTATTAGTAAAACTGTTACATCAATTATTATAGGTAAACCTGATATTAAAGCATAAATGCTGTAAAAGAATGCAATACTTGATGATAGTGAAACGAGAGTATCCATATTACCACTTTTATTTTTTGTTGCCCTGATAAAACCTTTATGATAAGTGTATCCAGAATAAAAATAAACAGGTAGTGATGCTATCAATGCATATAGGTTTAAACCTGTGAATTCAAAAAATAAAGAAATTGCAGAGAAAATAACTGCAACAAAAAGCCTTGAAAGCATGGTATGAAATTCTTTTCTTTCCAATTCTTCAATTTTTATTTCTTTTTCAATTAAATTAATTTTATAACCTTTTTGATTTATTAATGATATGATATCATTTGTTGATATAGAAAGTGGATTAAATTCAACTTTTAAGAGACCATCTGCAGAAATGTTTGCCTCTATTATACCATCGATTGATTCTAAATAATTTTTAAGATTTGTGATTTCTTCAGGGTTTATGTTTATCTTACCAACTATTTTCTGAGTTAAAACATCATAGCCTGAATTCCTTATGTTTTTTACAACATCTTTTAATCTTAAATTACCAGTTATTTTTGCATCTCCAGTTGCTAAATTAACCTCTGCGTTTTCAACACCATTAACCTTTTTGATAGCATTTGAAACAGTTATTGCACATGTTGCACAATGCATACCAATTACTTTTATTTGTTGTTCTTTGTTTATTCTAAGCCCCTTCTTTTCTTCTTTATTTTCTTCATAGTTTTTATTCATTATGATCCCTTGGTAGCTATAATTTATTGGTTATATGCTGTTTAATAAAATTAATGAGGCATTCCTTTAGGGCCTTCCTTTAAATACTTTTCTGGATCCTTTTTAAATGAATTTAAACAATTTTCACTGCAAAAATAATATACTTGTCCTTTATACAATGTTTTGTATTTTGAGCTTTTATCAACTTCCATACCACAAACAGGATCTATCAATTGAATCACCAATATATAATTAGAGAATTTGTTTAAAGGTTTTTCTATATACTTTTTCAATTTATTTAATTATTAATTAATAAAATTAATATATTAAATGTCCTTATTGTATTTATCATTTATAGACTTTTCGCTCAAAGGTATTAAAAAACAATAATTTAAAATAAAAATTAAAGTATTTTTTCAATTAAATCATAAAACTTTAATCCATTTCCAGTTAGCATTAATACATAATCATTTACATCATAATTTAACTCTATAAGTCTAATTAATGCTATATAAGATGTTGCTGAAGTAGGCTCTACCATATATCCCATTTGCCAAAGTTTTTTCAATCCTAATTTTATTTCATCATCATCTAATACTATTAATCCCCCATTACTTTCTTTTAACGCTTTTATTGCATCTTCTCCTCTTGGAGACTTTTTTAATGCTAAACCATCTGCAAGCTTAGATTCTTTTCCTTTTGATTCATAAATAGGATCAATAAATTCTTTTAGCGATGCAGTTTCAATTCCTTGAACTGCAAACATTTTTGCATTTATACCAATCTCCTTTAATCCATAATATGTTCCTAAAAATAGAGAAAAGCTAGAGGAAGGTATTATAACACCTCTAGGTTTAATCTTCTCAATTTCTTTCGCAATACTTTTCATCCCTTCAATAAAGAATGGATTCCTTGCATGGGAAACATAAAAACAGCTCCTTGATAAATCCTCAGCAATTAAAGAAGCTTCATCCCTTGTATTAGATTCGATGATTTCGGCATTTAATGACTTTAATAATGCTTTCTTACCTTGGGGAGCTGTCTTAGGTATAACAATCTTACTTTTTAATCCAAGCCTAGATGAATAAGCAGCCGTTGATATACCAGTATTTCCACTAGAATCTTCTACAGCGCATTTATATTTTAACGATGAGGCTAATTGTAGGCTGTATGAAACACCTCTGTCTTTAAAGCTTCCTGTAGGGTTAAGATACTCCATTTTGAAATAAACTTCATAGCCATTTATATTTTCCTTTACTGAAGGAGTGTTTCCTTCCCCTAATATAGAATTGAATTTTGGCTTTTCCCCTTTTATATATAGAGATGATTTACAAACTGGACAAAAGGGATAATATTTATCTTCTTCTCCTTCAAACCCACATTTTTTGCAAAATAGCTTCCACATTTTAAACACAATTAATTTTTTGTATAAAGGGATAAAAAATTTTATCTAAAAATTTTAAAGTTTAAATTCTATTTTAATTTAGGGAGTGAACATGATTAAATATTATACTGATGAGATTCTCATGACTCCAGGTCCGACACAAATTTCCTTGGATATCTATAAGAGCATGATAACAAAGGCTAAAAATACTGATCTAGATGAAGATTTCATTAATTTTTATAATGATTTGAGAAAAAAGGTATTTAATTTATTAAACATGAAAAAAGGGGACATCTATATTATGTTAGGAGAAGCAATGCTTGGATTAGAAATTGCTGTTGCTAATACAGTAAAAGAAGGGGACAAGGTTTTAATTATAGATAATGGGGTTTATGGTGATGGATTTAAAGATCTAGTCAAAATGTATAGAGGAATTCCAATAACCATGGGTCTTGATTGGAGAAAGGAAGCTGATCCAAATGAAATTGACAAAGCATTTGAAAAGAACAAAGATATTAGCTTAGCAACCTTAGTTCATTGCGATACTCCCTCTGGTATGTTAAATAATTTAAATGAAATATCAAAAATTGTTAAATCTCATGATTCATATTTGATTGTAGATGCAGTATCAAGTATTGCTACAACAAATGTTGAATTTCAAAATATAGATATATTAATTGGTGGTTCTCAAAAGGCATTAAATATACCTGCTGGTTTAACAATAATGGCAATTAGCGAAGAAATATGGGAAAAAATTAAGAAAGTAAATTATCAAGGATATTATATGAATTTAAGTTTATGGAAGGAGATGTTTGACTATAATAAAACCTTCCCTTATACTATGAATGATACATTAATATATGCTTTAAATACATCAATTGATAAGTTATTTGAGGAAGGATTAGAAAATGTTTATAAAAGACATGAATTAGCTAAAAGAGCCTCCTTAAATGCTCTTAAATCTTTAAATTTAGAATTGTACCCTGAAGATGAAAGATATTCTTCCCCAAGCGTGACAGCTTTTCTTTTACCTCAAGGAATTAATGATAAAAAATTGAGGGAAATTACGTGGAAAAAATATGGAGTTATGATAGCTGGAAGCTGGGGTAAATTAGAAGGTAAGGTTGCAAGGATAGGCCATATGGGATACCAAGCTTCATTAAACAACTTGCTCATAGCTTATTCTTCATTATCAAAGGCTTTAAATGAATTAGGCTATAAGAATTCTGTAAGCGAAGTTTTAGGTAGTATTGAAGAAGTATATACTTAATTTTGTTGAACGTTCAGCAATACAAATATTTTAATTTTTCTTATCATATATCTGTGAAATATCATGGCTGAGATTAATAAAATTGATTTTGGGCCTTTAAACAAATATCAATGGCTTATCATAATCTCTTCTTCTTTTAGCATGTTTATTTATGGACTTGTTTTAGCATTACCATCAATTTCAACAACATGGAATTTTGTTCCAAGCAATGATTATGTTTATATATTTTTATCAATACCTGTAGGCACCCTTATAGGCAATATAATTATTGGAAGATTTGCAGATTTAAAGGGAAGAAAAAATATGTTCATCTTAACCCTTCTCCTTTATGGAGTTGGGTCACTTATTGTTTTATTATCAAATAGCTTTTCTTTTCTAATAATAGGTCTTTTTGTTTCTCAGATCGGTTTAGGGGGTGAAATGCCAACATTATTAACATATTTATCTGAAATGATGCCTATAAAATATAGAGAAATTGTATTAATTTTCACAACTAATATAGCTAATATTGGCGTTTTAATGGGAGGTATCTTATCATTAAGGCTTGGCTTGCTATCAATAAGCCAAGAGAGATTTTATTATTTAATTTCCCTTATTGCTTCTATTATATTAATGCTCATATTTAGATTGATGATACCAGAATCGCTTAGATGGAAAATAATAGAAACTCAAGGTAAAAAACAGATAAAGGTGGAGAAACTTTGGTTTAAAATTTACTTTTTAACATCTTTAATAATTGCAACAGCTTTAACCTATGCTTTGCTTGCCTTAACTATTGGTCCATATATTTTTCCTAATTTAACATCAATTTTATTAATAGTTTACAATCTAGGCGAAAGCATTGGGGGTTTTATTTCACTATATTTAGTTAAAAAAATAGGGACAAGGATTTTTACATTGTTTTCATATCTAGGAGGATTTATAACAATGATATTTGCAATCCTCGATTTCATGTTGTTTAAAAGTATTTTATACATTTTCATCACCCTATTATTTATAAATGGTTTATTTGGTGAATTTGCATGGGCAGCTAGGGTTTCATTAGAGCCTGTTATTTTTCCAACAGGTTTTAGATCGACTGGAATAGCGTTATCTAGGCTTTTACCATATTTTCTTTATGCTGCTTCAATTTTCTATGCTGCATCATTTAATGCTATGCAATATTTAATATATAATTTAATATTATGGGGTATTGGAGGACTAGCATCAATTTTATGGTACATCTATGGTATGGAAACTACAAATAAAAAATTAGAAGAAATAAATAATGAGCTAAGCTAATAATTTTATAACATCATCATATAATTCTTTAGCCTTTTTTAAATCATCTTCATTTTCAACGATTGCTAGACCATTATTCATTAAAATTATTTGTATTGCATTTCTTTGTATTCTTATACTATATTTATTTATTGTTATAACATCATATTTCCTTTTTATTTTCTCAACATTTTTATAAAAATCTATACTTAAAAACCTTTCAGGCCTTATTTCTATTGCATGAGTTCCACATATTCTTTCAGCACCTCTTTTTTCTTTTTTATTTAAAAATTCGTAATAGTGAAAACCACATGTCGGGCATTTATCATTTTTTTCTATCTTTATTTTTTCAATGCTAAAATCCCTACCATCTATTACAAACAGGACTCCATAAGGAACTTCGTTCCCTGCTAAATATCTTATAGCTAAATTAGATGAAAAGGATGAAACCAAAGAAGTCATAGTTCCAATTGAAGGTATAATATCACAGCTTTGATTTTCATTATTATTTTCAGGTATTAAACATCTTAAACATGGCCCTACATTGGGTTTAATAAACATTACATTACCATACCATGAATTTACCCCAGCATAAATCCAAGGAATATTATTTTTCACTGATACATCATTTATTAAAAATCTTGCATCCAAATTATCTGTACCATCTATTATTAAATCAACATCTTTCAAAAATTCTTCAGCATTTGTTGAATCAAAATCATCTATAAGCGTTTCAACTTCTATATCGTTATCAATTTCTTTAATGCCTTTTTCACATACTATAGCTTTTGGCAATGAATTTAACGCATCTTCCTCTTTAGCCATGTGTGTTCTGTGAAGATTGCTTAAATCAATATAATCCCTATCAATTAATTTTATTTTACCAACCCCAGCTCTAGCTAAAATTTCTCCTTGAGTAGAACCTAAGGCTCCGCAGCCTACAATAGCAATCTTAGAATTCCTTATTTTTTCCATACCTTCATATCCAATATCTTGCATTAAAATCTGTCTTGAAAACCTTGATAAGATATTTT
Source organism: Caldisphaera lagunensis DSM 15908 (assembly GCF_000317795.1). Lineage (NCBI taxonomy): Archaea > Thermoproteati > Thermoproteota > Thermoprotei > Acidilobales > Acidilobaceae > Caldisphaera > Caldisphaera lagunensis. Next base: position 886,135 of record NC_019791.1, on the reverse strand, counting down.
TATCAATCAATTTTGTCCCCATAAATTAGAAAAAACGGAAATTTTTATTTGTTAAGTAGTTTTAATAAATCCTTCCTATAAACTGGGAATAATAGTTTTTTTTCTTTATCTATTACAGCTATAACAGATAAATCATTATCCCTTATTTTTCTCATAGCATCGCCTATTGTATTGTTATAAAGCAATGCATCAACTGGTTTCAAATAAGTATCGCATACTATTGTTGATTCATAATTATAAGAATCTATGTATATTAAATTCTTAACTGAAAAAACTCCTATTGGAATTTTGTCACGATTTACTACAATTATTTCAGATATATCCTTTTTTGAAAAAATTTTTGCAACTTCTGATAAACTTGTATCACAATAAACTATATCATAATTATCATTTTTAAGAGAAGATAAAGGCATTGATAATTTTATATTCATTTTTTCTTCTCCTACAATCTTATATTTTCTTAAAAATATTGGAGAAAGTATTGCAACAACAGCTATTGCTAAAACAGAAAAAGAATATTGTTGATTGTTTATAAAACCGCTTAATAAAGAGACCAATAAAAGGGAAGTATCTACTCCTCCTTTTGCTGTTTGAGCCCATGAATTTAGCCATTTATCATCTAATTTGATAATATTTGCTGATAAATAACCTGAGAGAATTTTTGTAAGCATTATTATAGCAATTAATGATAAAGATATAAATACAATATCAGGTGTTATTTTAACTACTTCTAAGCCTATATCTGCAAAAAATATGGGCTCAAAAAATCCATAAGTTATACCTCTTATTCTTTCAATTATTTCAGGTCTATCTTTGAAATAATCTCTAAAAAGGTAACCTAAAAATAATGCTGATATAGCTGCGTTAAATCCATAATAATCTGAAAAATAGCCAACTATTAAAATAATAGAAATTATTAATGCAGTTTCTATTTCTCTAGCCTTAAGAATGTGCATTACCTTTGCAAAAATTTTTGAATATAGCTGCCCTAAGGCAAATATTGCTATTACAACAATTGATGTTCCAATAAATGCCTCTAAAATCCTTCCCTTTTGACTAAAACCTACAAACAATACAATAAATATTATTTCTGTTATTATTGCTTGATAAAATAGTGTATTTCCTATTTCTGTTTTTGATATGTTAATTTCTGATAAAGCTCTAGCTAATGGACCAGTACTTGTCATAGCCAATGGAATTGCTAGAATTAAGGCTTCATTTATATTTAATATTTTAAATAATAATAAAATAAAAATTAATGGAATGAAGACTTGGATAAGAGAAGAAACAAATATTCTTAAATTAGGTTTCTTATCTAAAGTAAATTCTTCTACCCCTGCTAAAAATAAAATAAAAGTAATACCTAATTGAGATAAGAAATTTATTGATTGGTTTGGGATTATAAATTTCAAAACAGCTGGTCCAAGTATTATTCCAGAAACTATTATGCTAACAAATGCTGGTACATAAAATCTCTTCAAAGCCTCCTCTAGAACTTTAGATATTAATATGATCAACCCAATATATAAAAATGATAATATGGTATTACTTATCATTAAATAATTTTTCCTCCTAATCTAAAGGTATAAACTTTAGATCTAAGTTATATTGGTCTGCTATTTTCTTAATTGCCTTAACTTTTCTAGCAGTTACTTTTGAACGTCTTAAAATTCTTATTATAATACTCCCTTCCCCTATCTCAACCTTTGCATCTGGTATTATTTTATTAACTTTATCAATTATAGTTAATGCATCCTCTTCAGAGATGTTTTCATTACCTAATTTTCTCCCTTCTCTTCCCTTTTTCCTTACTGGAATAACCATAGTTTGTTCTCCAAATGTGTATAGTTCATATTCAAGTTCTCCTGTTATGAAATTCTTTACCTCTACAACTGGCCTTGCTAACTCGGCTTCTCTTAACCCTGTTGGCAATTTTACTGTTATTTCAACATCATAAACCTTTTCAACGCTACCATTATTAATGAATATAACTGTATCTATTATGCTAGGTATCATACCAAGCTCAACTCTTGTTGCAATTCTTTGTATAGCATCGATGGGGGTAGTTGCATGAGTAACGCCTACCATACCTATTCCTGCTAATCTTAAATCAACATATAGCTTAAAATCATCGTCGTCTCTTAACTCATCAAAAAAGGTATAATCAGGCCTTGATAAAAGTAAAATATCATGCAATTCTGTCATATTAGCATAAGTTTTTGAGTATTGGGTAACATCTGGAGGTAATCTCATATCTCTTGGGGATTCAATAGTTTTAACAATTTTTCCCTTTGATGAATAAAATTCTGCTAATGCTTGTGCAAATGTAGTTTTTCCTGCGCCTGGAGAACCACTTATTAGTATACCTTCAGCTCTTTCTAATAATCTCTTCATTAACTTTTCAGGCAAATTGTAATCCTCGAGTTTAAGCTTTGCTATTGGTCTCACAGCAGTAATTTCCCATCCATCACTTAAAGGAGGTCTAGTTATTATTATCCTATAATTTTTAAGCTGTATAATTGTTGATCCAGGTCTATCAATTTCAACAAAACCTTCTTCCATTGTTGATGCTCTTTCTATAATCTCCCTTGACATTTCCTCAATTTGAGATCTATCCATTTGTTTGTCTGAAAGTTTAACAAATATCCAATTCCCAGGTTTTCCTAACTTTGCTAATGGTAATGCACCTTCTTTTAAATGTACGCTCATTGTTTTTTCATCGAAGAATTCCTCTATTTTTAATTTTCCATATTTTCTAGAACCTGTATATAAAACAGGTAAATTTAATGCCTCAGACGATTCTAACATCATCAAATCGCTAGTTATAATTATTGCATTTGATTTCCATGCATAATCTCTTACCTCTTTTTTAATCTCTTCATAACTTAATTCTTTTAAAACCTTCTTATCTGAATCGATTATATCTATTTGAATCCCCCCTTTCTTTATGTTAACAATTTTTTTAATTTCATCAAGCCCTGTAAATCCAACACTCATACCTTTCTTGGCCTGATTATAAAAGTATTCAACTAAGTCTTTTAATATAACAACTCTTCCTATAGGAACCATACCTTCTTCAATTGCCTTCCTAGCACTACCATCTAATATTGCTTCAATATCAAGTAAGTATAGGCCTGAATTTTCTACCAATTTTTAAATCCCCTTACACTATTTTTAATATATAAACAGAGTAATATATTATATATTCTCTTACATCTAATCAAATAAAAAATATTTATAACATTTATACTTTACGAATTAGATTAAAAATGGTGAAAAAATGGTCTCAATGCTAATTACAGGCTCAACGATATTTACTGGAAAAGAATTAATTAAAGAAGGGTATGTTTTCATAAAAGATGGTAAGATAAAAGAAATTGGAACACAACCAGTTCCAGATGAAATTAGTGAACCCTCCCTATTATTAGGGGGTAAAGGAAGGATTGTTGCTCCATCACTTTCAGCAATAGCAGATATACCAATTTTTTTGATGAGATTTTATAAGTTAAAAATGAATAAGAGGATTGAATTTTATAAAATGTTAACTCAAAGAGATCTTTTTACATTATCCTTGCCAGCTATTTATGAATTAAATATGCATGGAATTACAACAATTTTCGCAGAGGCAATAAACATTTCTTATGTTTTAGATCTTAAAGATAAAATTGGCGGGTATTATGGTATTGCTAAGCCAGCTTGTATAAAGGACTTAAAAATACCTCCAAGTTTAATTGGAGAAATTGATGTTAAAGGTTTTGGATGTGATGGAGAAGGAATTAGCGATAATGATAGCAAATACTTGTTGCTTTTAGGTAAAAACAGTTATAGCATATCAGGCATTGATAACATTTATGAAAAAAGCGAAAAGTTAAGATCCCTAGCTGGTTTACCTCCTAATGTGATAAAAGAAAATAATAATGCTGAAATTGTTATTTATGATACATCAAAGCCCCCTGCTATGAATTTTTACAAATGTGATCTAGATTGTATAAAAAACGTATATAATGAAAATGCCATAATAGAAAGCTTGATTGCAGGAGAAGATGTTTTGGTTGATATAGGTGGACATTTAAGGATTGGACAAAAACATTTAAAAGAAGCTGAAAGTTTAGCTGAAAAAATAGCTAATGATGAAAAGTTTCGACAAATTTTATCTTAGGATTTATTTCATATAGATAAGGCATATTACTGCTTCCAATTTTTTCAACTTTTGAAGAACCAGAGGCTATAGCAAATTTCAAAGCTAATTCTTCATCATTTGTCTCTTTAAAAAATACATTATAAGATGCATCAAATGCATCTCCAGCACCTGTAGGATCTAATTGTTTAATATTTAAATTAATTTTCGCAGAAATTTTCTTATTCTTTTCTAATATTTCTGCTCCTAATGAACCTTTTTTAATGACAACAAATTTCAATCTATTATCAAATAACTCATTTAATTTGTTTTTCAAATTTAAGCAAGAAAATTCTTTTTCATTAATTAATAGCCAATCAATTAAATGCAAATTATTTATTATTTCTTTATTATAACATGCTTCTCCTCCCGGATCATAACTGATAGTTACATCTTTTCCATTAATTTTTCTGATATCGTTGCAATACTTTAGCAATCTTGGATTAATGCTTGAAAAATGAATGTGATCCCCAACAATTTTTATATCTTTTAAATCAAGTCTTTTATTTGCATTTATAGATGAAATCATTGTTCTAGTTGAGTTCCTCCTATTAACAATTATCATAACAACCCCGGGCTTTTCTTTAGTTATTTTTATATCTGATATGTCTACACCTTCTTCTTTAAGTTTATCTAGGAAGCCTAGCTTAATTATTTCTTTACCTGTTCTTGCAATTAGTTTAGATGCATGATTTAATCTTGAAACAGCAATTGCATAGTTTGTTGCTGCTCCTCCTAATCCTATCCACACATCTTTTGACTCAATACTTGAATCTATCTTTATCTTTTTGTTTATAAATGAAATAAAGTCTATATTTATGTTTCCTATTGATACGTGCAATTGCTTTTTATTTTCCATCATTTTTCCTCGTTTAATATCTGTATATTTTCTATTAAAATTATTCATAAGATAAATTATTTATACATATGTTTAAGATATATAAAAAAACTTATATATTTAGATTATATACATTAAATTGGGGAATACTATGGAGACGGTAATTGAAGTTAAGAATTTAACAAAGAAATATGGAGACTTCGTTGCAGTGGATCACATTAACTTTAACATAAATAAAGGAGAAGTATTTTCATTGTTGGGTCCTAATGGGGCAGGAAAAACAACAACTATAGGTATGTTATCAACCATAAAGAGGCCAACAGAGGGGGACGCATTTATTTTAGGACATAGTATAGTTAAACAAAAGTATTATGTTAGAAAATTAATAGGAGTTTCACCCCAAGATTTAACAGCGGATGATGAACTAACAGGATATGAAAATGTTTTGATAATGGCAAAACTTTTTGGCTATAGAGGAAAAGATGCTGAAGAAAGAGCTAAATGGGCCTTAGAATTTATGGATCTGTGGGACAGTGCATTTAAGAAGGTTAGAGAATATAGCGGTGGAATGAGAAGAAGATTAGAGGTTTCTATGAGCATTGTCCACAATCCTGCTGTTGTTTTTCTAGATGAACCAACTGTAGGTTTAGATGTACAATCAAGAAGGCATATATGGGAATTAATAAGAGATTTGAAGAAAAATGGAACAACTGTTTTGCTTACAACACATTATATGGAGGAAGCAGAATCGCTATCAGATAGGGTTGCAATAATAGATCATGGGAAAATTATAGCCATTGGAACCCCTGATGAATTAAAAGCAAAAATAAAAGGGGATAGAATTTATGTAACATTAAAAGATACAGATCATATGGATGAAATAATAGCAAAAATAAATGATATATTGCCAAATTCTACAAATAAGGTAGATGGACAAATACTAATTAAAACGGAATCATCTAGTGAATTTTTACCTCAATTAATAAAAATTTTATCAGACCATGAAGTTGTTGAGCTGAAAGTTGTTAAACCTAATCTAGAGGAGGTCTTTTTAGAATTAACTGGGAAGGGCTTGAAGGAAGATGAAGGAGGATTTGATAGATTTAAATATATGAGAGTTGTAAGGGGTGCAAGAAGATGATGCAGGAGGTTTATACATTAACTATTAGGGAATTGAAAAAATGGTTAAGTAGAAGGGGTACATTTATAGTATCATTAATAACACCTCTATTTTGGTTAGGCTTATTTGGAAAGAGCCTAAACTTTGCTTCCATGTTTACTCCAACTAATATCCCTCCTCAATATTCATCATTGCTTTCTCAATACGTTAATCAACAACTTTTAAACCTATTTGGAACAACAAACTATTTCACATATCTAGCAAGCGGTATGTTAGTTGTTTTTGGTTTCTTCCAAAGCGTTTTCGGAGGAACAAATTTGGTTTTTGAAAAAAGGCTTGGATATTTAAATAGATTATTAATGACACCAACACCTAGATCTGGAATATTCTTATCAAAGGTATTCGGTACATTAGTTAGAATAATGTTTTATGAGGTTGTTCTATTATTAATAGCATATGGTTTAGGATTCAGGTTCTATTCAGGAATAAACGCATTAAATATCATATTAGCAGGAATTGCAATAATTCTTATTGCAATAGGTTTTGTAAGTATTTTTGCAGCAATTGCTTTTAATGTAGATAATGTAGAAATTATGTTTGCAATTGTTAATTTAATAAACTTGCCATTAATGTTTGCATCTAGCGCATTATTCCCATTAAAACAAATGCCAAGCTGGTTACGAGAAATAGCAAAATTTAACCCAATAACATATGCAGCTGATATAGTTAGACACAACTTAATAGGAACACCAATTTCAAATTATTTGATAAGCTGGGTTATATTAATAGTTATATCTGCCGCTTTATTCATTATAGGAATGATTGCAAGCATAAATGCAATGGAAAGAGCATAAAAAAATAAAAAAACAAAAAATTTAAAAAAATTACTTTCTTTGTGACATCGGAACATATTTTAGTCCAACAGGACCTTTGTAATCTTCTGTTGGCCTCATTATCTTGTTTTTCTTTGTATCTCCTTCTCCTACTTGTTCTATATAATGAGAAGACCATCCAACGATTCTTCCCATAGCAAATATTGGTGTATACATTGGTATTGGAATACCTAGTTGATAATACAAAACCCCTGTGTATAAATCAATATTTGCTGGTAAGTTCTTTTCTTTCTTCATAACTTCTTCTGCTTTCTTTAAAACGTTTAGCCACATTTCTCCATCTTTTAATTGCTTAACAAACTTTCCAGCTACATCAGTTCTTGGATCATGGACTTTATACACTCTGTGACCGAACCCCATAATTAATTCCTTCTTTGCAAGTTTTTCTTTTATGTATTCCTCTATATATTGATCTAATGGAACACCTTTGGCCTTAGCCTTAGCTTGTGCATCTAAGAACATTGCCATGGCTTGCTCGTTAGCTCCTCCATGTAATGGCCCTTTCAATGCTCCAATTCCAGCTGCTATTGCGCTATAAATATCTGTTAATGTACTTGCAACTACCCTTACAGTAAATGTACTTGCATTAAATCCGTGATCCATGTATAAAACTAAGGTGCTTTCAAATGCCCTTGCTTCTGTATCAGTAGGCATTCTTCCAATTATCATTCTTAATGCATCTTTACCATGGGGCAAACTTGGATCTGGCCTGTATAAATTACCATCTCTCGATAGGTGCCAACCAGCTGCAAAAAATACAGGCATCGCTGCTATTAATCTTAATGCATGATCATATAATTCATCTCTATCAAATCTCCATTCAGGAGCATAATATTGACCCATCAAACTAACAGCTACTTGAGCATAGTACATTGGATGAGTTGCAGGTACATATTTTAATGCGTCAAATATTTTTTCTGGTATCTGACCCCTGTATGTATCTATTTTATTCTTTATTTCCTTATATTCACCCTCATTTGGTAAGTGACCATAAAGAATTAAGTGAGCTGCTTCATAAAAGTCTGCATGTTCCCCTATATCATCAATTGTATACCCTCTATATATTGTGCTTGTTCCCTTAGGATCAACTCCGCTAATATTTGTTGTATCAGTTATCACATCAACAAGGCCTTTTGGAACTCTTATATAATATCCTTGTTGGGGTGGAGTTAGGAATTTTCCCAAAGGGGTCTCTTCCACATCACATTCTATCTTACTAGCCATAATATCGACCCATTTTTATAAGTGTATTCATAAATACATAAAGTTTTAAAATAAAATGTTATGAATAGATATTAATTAAATTCTAAAATCCTTTATTGTTTAAAGATAAATTTTATTCTAAAATTATTGTTAAGAATTTTTCATAAATTCCAAAATTTCTTTATGCTTTTTAATCATAAACTCCTCTAAATCTCTATACTTTAACCCTTCTGAAGGATTTTCCAATTTAAAATTTACGCCTGTGCTCTCTAACTTATCTAAAAGATGAAACCTCCACTCTTTTCTTGATAATTTAAACGCTATAATTGGAATACCATTTGCTCTTTTCGCAAATTCTAACAAATTTAATATTTGAGAGGAATCTATATACAAGGGACCTTCCTTACTTTTGCTCTTTACCTCAATAACTAAAATTTTCCCTTCTTTTATTGCAATTAAATCTGGCTGATATCTCTTAGATACGCCAGCACCGCTCGATGGACCTCTAACAACAGCGAATCCGTTTTCCCACAGAAGGTTTGCTAAATCATTTTCAAGTCTTGTTGCTTTAGCTTTTACTCTCAACTTTCTCACACTTTTAATTATAAACACCAATTAAAATAAAGTTTATGTTCTAAATTTTTAATAAAAGGAGGAGATTTTATTTATATGCAAAATGGAAACTAATCCTTTGTTGAGGAGAAAGCCAATGTATTATAGTTTGCATTATTCTAAATATATTTTATGATAATTCATAGAAAAATTTGCAATTATGAAAGTCTTGCATAGTGATTACAGCAAAAATAATATAAAGCATTTTAAGAGGAAAGAGTAGGGTATCATATCAGAGAAACAAGTAAATTCCTGAAAAATTTTTGGAGTTTATGTTGCCATATATGAAAGAATTAATAAAAATCGTAAGAAATTATTCATGTTTGAAGAAATCTAGGCATTTAACATATTAATATTAATTTAGATCAGATTCTTTAACTATTTGTTATAAACATAAATAACATCTTTATAAACTACAACATTTATTAATAACAATGTGACCAAAATTGTCATCATATAAGTTTGAAGATAGGAGAAGATTAGTTTCTTATTTTAAGAATGAAGCTAAAAGAGAAATTAATTATTCAGATGATGTAAGAAAAACAAGCAATAATTCAATAAATCCTATTGTAAAATTGATAATGGAGGCAGTCTCTCAAGATTCAATAAAGCATTCTAAAATATATGAAACAATGTCATTAATAATAGAAAATCCTCAACTAATAACTGAAAAAGAATCTGAGATGGTTTTAGATGATATGAAAAGACATATAGAAAATGAAAAAGAATCAATAGAAGAACTAAATAATTTACTAAAAGATAAGGCAATACAGGATGATAAACCATTAAAGTTTTTAATTGAAATGCTTCTCAGAGATGAAAAATTGCATCACGCAATGTTATCAGATCTCTACAATATACTAATAAAAAATATAACGTTAACTGAAAGAGATATATGGGATCAAATATGGAAAGATTCTATGTATCATGGCACGCCAGGGGGATAATGGCTCCTTTATACAATTATCAATCCCGTATATGCTTTTTATTTAATAATATTATTTCTTTAAAAACTAACCAAATTTTTAATACATTGGCATTACAAAATATTTTTAATTCTATGTATTTAATAATCAAAAGGGGTTAAAATGGAATTAAATGAATTTTATTTATCCCAAATAAGTGATGTAATGAAATTGATGTATAATAGAGGCATTGTTCAAATAAGAGGAGGAAATGCTAGTATAATAGATAGAACAAGAAATATTGTTTATATAAGTCCAACTGGAGTACCAAGACATAAAATAAGCAATAATGATGTATCTGTGATTGACATTAACGGTAAAGCTATTGTAGGTTTTCCAAGCAGCGAATGGAGAATGCATCTATCTATTTATAAAGAGGTAAAGGATGCAATAGCAGTTGTTCATGCCCACCCACCTTATTTACTTGCATTGAATAGGTCTCATAAAAAACTTGATTTAGATTATTTAACTGAAACCTCATTAAGAATAAGCTGTATTGATGAAGTACCATTAATTAAACCAGGAACTCAAGAGTTAGCAGATGCTGTCGCAAATTCTGCAAAAAAAGGATGCAATGCAATTATATTAGATAATCATGGTGTTGTTGCTTATTCTAATGAAACTATATATCATGCATTAGAAATAATTGAGGCTATTGAGGATTTGGCTATTATACAATTACATTCCACATAATTCTTAATTATTATAAAATTTTTATATTATAAAATTTTAATTAAGATATTTGGAGTGAACTTTCCATCTCTACCTTTTTTATTTCAATTAATTTGTCAATGGACCTTTCAGCCATCTTGTATCTATTTATTACAAAATCCATTATATAATTCCCTATATTTAATATAACTGTCTTTATTATAGGATTATACATTTTATCCACAGCCAATGTTAGGCTTCTCTTAGATTCGCTTAATGCTTTTATCAAAGCTCTTCTAATAAATTCCCCTCTCAATGGATCCTCAAGCATTTTATCTAATATCGTAAAGTCCCTATGTCTAAGTGCACCCATTGGTATAAATGGTAGTGGAAATGTTATTACCCTTAATTTCTTTATTCTATCTAGTAATTCAAGATCCTTTATTATATCATAATCGTTTTCTCCTGGTAAGTTTAAAATCATTGTACCTACAACAACCCAGCGGTTATCATTAAGAATTCCAATTCCTTGTTCTACAATATCTTGATATTCTTCTGGCTTATATGGTAACATTTTCCCAGGCATTAATTTCTTTAAAATTCTTGGAGATCCAGATTCAATGCCCATTTCTATAAAACTCCATCTACCACCTTCATTCATATAATCAGCAACTTCTTGAACTAATTTAGGTGCTTCTACAGCAACAGCAGCAGTTGTAAAATCTGTAGATAAAGTATAATCATCCCCATATGATTTTATTAATTTATATGACTTTTCAACAAGATCTAAAACTTTATTAGGATTTGGGTGTATATCCTTTGCTCCATATCTGAAAAATTCTTCGCTATGAAGTGTTATATCCTTAGCATTTCCTTTTTCTATATTAATTTTTATTTCTTTTTCTATGTGACCTTCAAATGGAAGGGATTTTATCATACCACTAAGCGTGGGGGTGCAAAAAGTACAACCTCTACCGCAACCTCTAGTTACCTCAACAAGGCCTCCATTTGAAGGAGTTACTATTGTAGGTATCTTTTCTAGTGGCGCTGGTCCTCCATAAACTACACTTGGTACATCAATTCCATTTAATATATTTTTAAATATGCTTGGACCTAATGATTCGAACTCCCCTTCATAAACTACATCTATACCTAACCTTTTATTAAAACCAGTATCCGTTAACTGCCATGTTGCAGGTCCTCCAACTAATATCTTTATATGTTTTCTATGTCTTAACACGCTTTTGTTTGTCAAGATATTTAAGAAGGACCTCGCTATATATGGCATTCCTTTATAAGGTAAGTTGGCAAGCTTTAAGATCCAATAGGTAATACCACTCCCAAAACTTAAACCTAAGGGATCCATTACGTATATTCCTAAAATTCTAGTATTATCTCCCACAAATTTATCCAATTCATATGGACTTGCTATAACAATGTCTTCCCTTGGTATTCCAGACTGCAATAAAGAAGCCTCGACCTTTGATAATCCATATGGTGCTTTTTTTACGATACCTCTTTTGTTATCAACTTTAAAATAAAACCTAGAGATAAAAGGCAAAATATAATTATCGGGCAATGCACTTATAAATCCTGCAACAGTTGATCCCAATGTTTCGCTAGCAGTCGCACCTTCTGCTGTTAAAACTATCTTAACGCCATTGCCCAATTAGATCACCTTTATCTTTACACTCTATATATACAATATATATATTTAAAACCACTATTAATAAAACTTTATTAATATTAAATCATAACGTTTGATATTTTATACTGATAAATATTATCTTTCTTTTTTATATATCATATGGTGATTTTATGTCCTACGAAGAAGAAGCTGAAAAATATTATTTGAAAACTGGTTTAAAGGTACCTAATAGCTTAATAAAGGCAATTTCTCTAATAAAGGCCTCAGCTGCATTAGCAAATAAAGAATTAAACCTATTAGACAAAGAAATTGCAGATGCTATTGTTAAAGTCTCTCTAATGATTTCAGAAGGTAAGTTTTATGATGAGGTAATAGTAGATGTTTTCCAAACTGGATCTGGCACAGGTATTAATATGAATATTAATGATATAATTGCTAGGCATGCCTCAGAAATTTTAAATAAAAAAGTTCATCCCAATGATCATGTAAATATGTCGCAAAGTAGCAATGATGTAATACCATCTGCTATTAGGATTGCGTCATATATTGAAGCAAATGATAAGGTTCTTCCTTACTTAAACAATTTAATAAAAAAACTTGAAGAATTATCTGAAAAATATAAAAATATAATAAAACCTGGTAGGACTCATTTAAGGGATGCATTACCTGTAACATTTGGTCAAGAACTCTATGCTTACTACGATGAATTCTATAATGATTATAATAACTTAAAATATGCAATGGATCAGATCCTATACATACCACTTGGAGGAACTGCTGTTGGAACCGGAATTAACAGTCATGAGAAATTTAAGGATATCGCTTTAAAGCATCTAAGGGAATTTTTAAACATAGATGTGAAATCTTCAAATTCATTAATGAGGACGATGAGATTATTAAGTGATTTGTTACTATTAAGCTCTGTTTATAGGAAGATTGCTATTGACCTTTGGAAAATAGGTAATGACTTAAGGTTAATGTTTTCAGGACCAAATACAGCAATAGGAGAAATTGATATGGATATAAGCCTAGCCGGAAGTAGTATAATGCCTGGAAAAATAAATCCCATAACAGTTGAGGCTATAATGCAAGCTTCTAGCGAAGTAATAGGGCTAGATAATGCAAATTCATATATTTCATTATTGGGAGAATTTGAATTAAATATGGGCAATCCATCATTAATATATAACATATCTTTACAATCATTATTGCTGAAAGAATCTTTAATGAAATTAAGTGATGTTGTTTTACCAAGCATTAAACCATTAGAAGATAGGATGAAACAATTGGCTTTGAGCAGCCCTTCATTAATAACAGTTTTCTCACCATTAATTGGTTATGATAATGCGAAGAAATTATATGAAAGGATTAGAAAGGGAGAAAAACTAGAAGATGTTGCAAAATCATTGGGTTTAGATCAAGAAACTATAAATAAAATAACTGATCTTAATATTTTGGTTAAACCTGGGATACCCGTATTAAAAGTGAAAAAAGATGATGAAAAAGAATACAAATGAAATAATAAGGTTATTAAAATCAGCAAATTATCATTTAAATAATGGAGATTATGGTATTTCTTGCTATGAATCAAGGCTTTCAGCGATATACTCAATGGAAATTTTAGCAAATTATTTAAATATAGAAATAAATGGAAGTAATTTAAGGGAAATTTATAAACAAATAAACAAAATTGTAAATTTATCAAGCATAAGATATTGTATTGATTATTTAGATTCTTTAAAAAATTTGGAGGTAAACTATTGTGATACATATTGCTCTGATGAAATCCCAGGAGCAGAAGTTTTAGATTATGTAAATTATGATGATTCATTTAGGGCTTATAAATGTAGCAATGAAATAAAAGATTTTGTTTTCAGAATTATTAGTTAAAGCTCTATATTTTAATTTATTAACTTTAACGCGTGTTAATGTACAGGGGTTAAAACACTATGGAGGTAAAACACTATGGCTTTAGAGACAATTGATTTAACAGTTAACGTAGGAGAAAAGCAAATATTGAATAATATGAACTTAAAGGTAGAAAAAGGAGAAGCTCTAATATTAATGGGGCCTAATGGAAGTGGTAAAACAACATTAGCATTTTCATTATTAGGGCATCCTAAGTATCAAATAAATAAAGGAAAGATATTATTAGATAACAACGATATAACAGATCTTCCAACATATCAGAGAGCATTAATGGGTTTAGGATTAGCATTCCAAAATCCAGTAGAAGTTCCTGGTTTAATGCTATCCATGCTTATCAATGCAATATCTATGAAAAGGAACAAATCTGATTTTGATATTTCATCTATAGATCCAAAACTTATTATATGGGCAAGAAATAAAGCAAAAGAACTTGGATTAGTTCCGTCAATTTTAGAAAGGGAAGTTAATGTTGGGTTTAGTGGAGGAGAAAAAAAGAGATCTGAAATGCTTCAAATGCTAGTTATGGATCCTAAATATATTATTTTTGATGAACCCGATAGTGGTCTAGACGTTGATGGAATAAGGATTATTGGTGAGCTTATAAATAGCCTGAGAAATTCAGGAAAAGGAATTCTAATAATCACTCATCATGCAGAAATAACGAAGTTTGTTTATCCTGACAAAGTAATAGTTATTTCAAAAGGAAAGATAGTTGATGAAGGAGGAGAAGAATTGATCAAAAAGATTGAAGAATATGGATATAAAGATTATGAAGAGGTGCAGTAAATGGGTTCACCAATAGAATTAGCTAAGGATAAAGAACTAAAAGAAATAGTGGAAAATAGAGGAATAGAAGAGATATTAGGTAAATCAGTCCCATATCCTAAAGATATTGAAATAAAAGGAAAAATAACTAGAGATATAATAGAGGAAATTTCTAAGTCAAAGAAAGAACCTCAATGGATGCTTAATTTAAGACTAAAAGCTTTAGAATTATTTGAAAAATTGCCGATGCCAAATTGGATTCAAGGAATTGAGAGCATAGATTTAGAAGAATTTTCTCAATACGTTAAGCCAAAGGTTGAAGTAGCAGAAAATTGGGATCAATTACCAGATTGGATGAGAGACATGTATTCTAGAATAGGACTTCCTGAAACTGAAGCAAAAGTATTGTCAGGATTAACTGCAGTATTTGATAGCGAAAATATTATAAGCAGATTAAAGGAAGAACTTAAGCAGAAAAAGGTTATATTCATGCCTATGGATGAGGCTGTTCAAAAATATCCTGATTTGGTAAAAGAATATTTCGGTAAGCAGTTTCCAATGGCAGATCATAAATTCGCAGCACTACATTATGCTTTATGGAGTGGTGGAGCATTTGTTTATGTGCCCAAAAATACTAAACTGGTAAACCCTGTTGAGGCATTTTTTATAATAGGAGGAGAAATGGAAGGACAATTTGAACATACATTACTTGTTGCTGACGATAATAGCTCGGTTGGAACAAGCTATATACACTTCATAGAAGGATGTGCAGCACCAGTTTTAAGGAACTTTAGTTTCCATGATGGTATGGTAGAAATTTATGCAGGTAAGAATTCTCAAGTATATTTCTCAACTTTACAGAACTGGAGCAGAAGCATTATTAATTTTAATAATAAAAGGGCAGTAGCAATGGAAAATGCTCACGTAGAATGGGTAGAGGGTAGTATTGGAAGTAAGATGACATATACTTATCCAAGCACAGTATTAAGGGGTAGAGGGGCATCAACAAAAAATGTCTCAATTGGTATTTCAAATGGGCCATACATAAAAGATGTAGGTTCTAAAGCAATTCATGCAGCACCAGATACAAAGAGTATAATAATTTCAAAAAGCATAAGCTCAAATGGAGGGATAGCTGCTTATAGAGGTTTAGTCAAGGTATTAAAGGGAGCAGAAAGAAGTTTTGCTCATGTGCAGTGTGATAGCTTAATACTTGACGAAAAAAGTTCCGCATATACGTTACCAAGAAATGAGGTTGATGAACCAACTGCGATTGTTTCTCATGAAGCAACAGTTGGAAGATTGGGTGAGGATCAATTATTCTATATGGCAAGTAGAGGGATTAGAGAAGGGGAAGCTAAGGCATTAATAGTAAATGGATTTATAAGGGATGTATTAAAAAGCTTGCCATTAGAAACAGTTAGCATATTAACAAGAGTCATAGGAATGGAGTTCAGCGAATTCGGAAGCGTAGGGTGATTATATTGAGTTCAATAACTGTAGACATCAATAAATTAAATAAAATTAAATGGCAAGATATAGGGGACTCACCAACAACAAAATATTATACTGATTGGAATCAATATGAAAAGATATTGAAAAATCAAAGCGAAGCAACTTTTAAGATTCCTGAAGGAAAATTTGATTATATAGTTGGTAAATGTGGAAATACCAATAGGACATATGAACCTAAGCTAATAATGCCTGAAGAAAGTAAGATTGCAGGATATCATTTTTATTATTTAAAAGAAATTAATGAAATTACCTTAGATTCTGGTATATATAAAATATCTTTTTGCAATAGTGAAAGCGAGAGCTGGGTTTCACAACACTTAATAATAAATATAAAGGAAGGCGCAGATGTTTCTCTTATTTTATATGATGAAAGAAAATCTCCAGGCTCAACCGCTGTCGAGATAAATGCACATAGAAAATCAAAATCAAATGTTGCATTATTATTAAATCCAGACATTAAATATCCTACTGTATATTTAATAAGGAAAGCCTTATATGATTCCTCTTCTATGAATTCCCTTACATTTTCAACACCTACATCTATGAATAGAATAGAAGAAAAAGCTGTGCTATTTGAAAACTCAATTTTAAAACATAACTCATTATCTTTCTCATATAAAAACACTAGGGTTGATAATATAATTGATACAATTCAAGTTGGTAAGAACTCTGATAGCGATATTTCAGGTCTTGGCTTTGCATTTGACTCCTCTTTATCATCTGTTAGAGGTACTGCAGTAATAACATATGATGCTAAAAAAAGCAAGTCTAAATTTTTAGTAGAAGCCTTAATCTTAGGAGATGCTGCTAAGGCATATACAATGCCTATGATGAAAATAGAAACTGGGGATGTAATTTCTGCAACTCATAGATCAGCGCAATATAGGGTCAGCGATGATGTATTGTTTTATTTACAATCAAGAGGATTATCAAATGATGAAATAATTTCTCTCCTAGTATATGAAAAAAGCATTAACATGGCAAATCATCTAGAAAATATTAAAGATGTTTCACAACAATATATTAGAGATAAATTAGAGAAAATATTAAATATCAATAAAAAATAATTTAATAAATAAATAAAATTATAATTTTATTAATTTATAAATTTTAAAACTAATCAATTTATATCAATATTTTAGTAGAGATGCATTAGAATATTTTTCTTAGTTAGCTATTTAATTTCTTTTTGTTTATAAGTTCTCAAGAAGTTTGTTATTATTAAAAGATACGAATCCTTGAATATAAATATAAGTTACGATTTTAAAAGGGACCTGAATAACACCCCTCCTGATACTAATAAAAATACTATGAATATTATGTCTAATATGCTGATTTTTACCACCTAGATAATTAATGTTAAAAACAATTTTAAATGTTAATTTAAAAATGTATTATTTATATAAAGAATTATTTTGAATTTAATTTCAAATATTTATCATATATATTAGGATATTTTCTTATCAATATTGCATTCAACTCCATTACATTAACAACTCTTTGTCCTGGAGAGAATATAAAAAGATCTTGCTCCTCTATTTGCTCAGAATTTTCATATATTATATTTATTAAAAATTGTTTAGAAATTCCAGTTGAATTGCTTATCCTATTTACTTGGCTTAAAGCTTGATTAACCGTTATATAAGGATCATATCCTGATACAAAAGAATTATTATAATTAGCCCAAAAGAACGCACTATTATTTATTTTCCCTGCTATCAAATAAGATCCTATTATAGTTCCATTAATTATTATTAAGCTTCCTTCCGCATTATTTTTAGCAATTAAGCCTATTCCATTTAACATCAATGGGTAAACAAATCCCAGTATCAATATAGAAAATACAAATATAGCTAATGGAATCAATAAATATTGTCTAACATTCATTACTTAACACCCATTAAAATAGCTAATATAATATCAATCAATTTTATTGCAGCAAATGGAAGCAATGCACCTCCAATGCCATAAATCAAAAAGTTCCTAATAAACGTCTTCCTAGGAGATTCTGGTTTATATTTAACGCCTCTTAAAGCTAATGGAATCAATGAAGGAATTATTATAGCGTTGAATATCATTGTTGCTAATATTGCTGTTTGAGGTGTAGTTAAATGCAAAATGTTTAAATAACCAATTTTTGGGTTTCCTAATATTAATATCATTGGTAAAATTGTAAAATATTTTGAAATATCATTAGCTATACTAAACGTTGTTATTGCCCCTCTAGTTACTAACAATTGTTTACTAAGTTCTATTATTTTTACAACCCTCGATGGATTTGAATCTAAATCGATCATATTAGCTGCCTCTTTAGCAGCTCTTGTTCCAGAATTCATAGCAACTCCTACGTCAGCCTTAGCTAAAGCTGGGGCGTCATTTGTACCATCTCCCATTGCTATGACAACATGTCCTTTATTCTGCTCATCATGAACTTTATTTAGCTTATCTACAGGTTTTGCCTGAGAAATAACATTATCAATACCAGCCTCTGTAGCAATTACCTTCGCTGTTAGTGGATTATCGCCCGTAACCATTATTGGGGTTATTCCCATTATCTTTAAATCAGATATAACGTTCTTTATACCAGGTTTTAATCTATCTTTTAACACAATTATACCCATAGCTTTTTCATTAATAATTAAAAGCAATGGTGTTTCTCCTTTTTTCCCAACATCTTCTACTATTTTATCTATAACTTCCTTCTTCACATTTTTAACGTTTTTGATTAAGGAATCAACAGCCCCTTTTAATATTTTTATTTCTTCATTTTTATTTCCATATTCTTCTATAATTTCAACTAATTTAAGGCATGTCTTATCCTTTTTTATATAATCTAATAATTTATTAGGTCGTGATATCTCTATACCAGAATATCTTGTATTTATATTAAATTCAATGGGTTTAGACATTAAAGCAACATCTATTATTTCGTTTGGTATCCTTATTTTCATACTTTCTATCAAATCAATTATAGATCTCCCTTCTCTTGTGTTATCATTAAATGAGGCCAAATAAGATGCTACAGCAACACAATTTACATCAAAATTGTCTAGGGGAATAAATTCTACTGCTGCCCTATTTCCTTCTGTTATAGTACCAGTTTTATCTAAGAGAATAACATCGGCATCGCTAGCAGCCTCGATCGCTTTTCCTGACTTTGCTATTATATTATCTCTTGTTAATCTTGATATACCAGAAATACCAATAGCAGGTAACAATCCACCAATGGTTGTTGGCATTAATGCTACCAGTAATGCAATTATTAGGGCTATATTAACATAACTATATCCCAATGACTTTAAAATATAATAAAGTGTTGCTGTTACAATTAAAAATATTAACGATAAGCCAGACAATAAAATATTTAATGAAATCTCACTTTGTGATTTAGGTCTTTTTGCTTGAGAAACTAAGGAAATCATCTTATCAATAAAACTTCTGCCTCTTTCAGCAGTTATCTCTATTTTTAATTCTCCCTCAATAACTTTAGTTCCTCCTATGACGTGATCACCCTTATTCTTAAAGACAGGTTCCGATTCCCCTGTTATCATTGATTCATCAATATATGAAGATCCGTCAATAATAAAACCATCGATAGGAATTATCTCTCCTTTTTTAACTAAAATTCTCTCCCCTGGCTTAAGATTGTTAGATTTAACATCGACATAATGATCGTTAACAAGCTTATGGGCAATTATTTCTTTTTCAAAAATTTTTAATGAATCAACCCTTGCCTTTGCTTCATATTCTGAAAACGCTTCTGAAAATGTTGAAAACCATGCTGCAAAAAACAATGTTAAAGAAACTGCTATATAAAAGTTTATTTGATTAGCTGGAATTTGATTTGGTAACACGATCATAAGCAAAGTAACTATGAATCCCAAAACAACTACAAACATAACTGGGTTATTTTTTGCTAAATATACAGGATTTAACTTTAATATGGAATCAATAAATATTTTCTTCAAATTATATTTTTCATGGTACCTAGTTGTTTCACTCAATTAAATCACCACGATAATGGGCCTATTATCACAAATGGAATGAATGTTAATATTACCAACAAGAAAATCATAAAGATCAATACAGCCAAAAATAGAAGACCTTCTGTAGGTAATGGTTCAGGACCCCTCTTTCTCTCTTTCATGGCAAATGATTGAGATATTGCAAGCATTAAGCCAATGGGCAAATATCTTCCTAAAAGCATCACAATAGCTGTTGATATATTAAAGAAAATTGTGTTTCCTATGTTTCCTAAATATGAAGATCCATTATTAGCAGCAGCTGATGTAAATTCATATAAAACTTCAGTATAAGTATAGGAATTTATTGAACCAAAAATGTGGTATGCATAACCCATTGTCAAAGCTAGAGCTGTAGGTATCAAAATTATCAGAGGATGCGTTAGGAAAACCATTACAGAAAGCTTAACATCTCTTGGACTTATCTTCATACCAATAAATTCAGGCATTTTACCTACCATTAATCCTAATATGAACAATGTAAGCAAAACATATACGATAAGGTACATAAATCCTACTCCTATTGCGCCTGGTATTGATTGAATAAACATTGAGAACAAAAAAGCAATAATAGCACTATAAGACATAGCTGCTAGTGATGTATCAACAGCTCCTGTATTTGTTAACATTGAAAATGTATTGAAGAGAACAGCGGAATAATTACCAAAACGATAACTTACAATTCCAACAGGTTTTATAATTTCTGCTATAAGTATTGTTATGATCATACTTATCAATATTGTTGCTAAAAGCGTGTATCCTCTTTTCTTCCCTAAAATTCTTCCAAATGCAAGAGGAATTGATAATGGAAAAATTAGCATAAGGAACATTTCAAAATAATTACTTAAATTTGATGGATTCTCAAGTATGTTTGCTGAATTTGAGCCAAAAAAACCTCCTCCGTTATTTCCTAAAAATTTTATGCTTTCCAATGAAGCTACAGGACCTGAATAAATTATCTGATGAGAAAATGAATTAATTTCATAAAAAGGGTTAAGGTTTTGCGGAACACCCATGAAAATTAATAAAATTGCTGATATTATTGATAAAGGTAGAATAAGGAATATTAAAGACCTCATGAAATCAACATAAAAGTTACCTAAATGCTTACCTCTTCTTATAAATCCTCTAATAAATGCGAATGATGTAGCTAAACCTGTTGATGGTCCAATAAACATTGTAGTAATTATAACAAGCATTTGAGATGTTAGGGATAATGATGTTTCACCAATATAATGCTGAAGATTTGTATTAGTAACAAATGACACTGCAGTATTAAATGCTAAGTCAAAATTAATTCCTTTATAATTAGGGCCTATAAAGGATAAATGATTTTGGAACATTAAAAATACTGTATCAAAAACAATAAATATTATATTTAATGATAACAACGATAACAAATATTCTTTATAATTCATAGAATTTTCCTTATTAATTCCAAGAGTTTTAAATATAAAATTTTCAATTTTATTTAATTTAGTATTTGGTAAATCTTTTTCATATTTTATAAAATATGAAATAGGCATGCTTAATAAATATGAAACCATGAGAGAGATAGCTACAATTATAACAGTTTGAATTAAAGAAATGAACATAGCACCACCTAGTCATTAAGATTTGATGTAACACATTTTTGTTGGTAATGTCTTTTTATCTCCATTTTTAATCTCTAAAAAGATACATGGAGTTATAGGGGTTTAAAAAATTTTGGATTAAGTCCACTTATATTGCATCAGTTCATCCTTTATTTTTTCAGCATTGTTTGCAACTTCCTTAAGCCTTCTTTCATAATAGTTGTTTCCCTTATTATCTATCGTTATAATTAATGGTCCAAATTCTTCTACTCTAAACACCCACATAGCCTCTGGAATTCCTAATTTGTCAAGCCAGTAAACATCTTTAACTTCCTTAATTCTTTCTGCTGCTAATGCACCCGCTCCTCCTGTAAAAACTGCATAAACAGCATTGTATTTCTTCATAGCATCAGCAGTCTTCTTTCCCATCCCACCTTTTCCAACAACCATCTTTATACCTGTTTTTTCAATAAATTTATATTCAACACTTTCCATTCTCATACTTGTTGTTGGACCTGCAGCAACAATACTCCATTTATTATCCTTTTTAATTGCAACAGGACCACAATGATATAAAACCAAACCTTTTAAATCTAATGGTAGTTTTTCTCCTTTATCTAACAATTCTAAGGCCATTTCATGAGCTTCGTCTCTTGCAGTTACCATTATACCACTAATATAAACTATATCACCAATGTTTAACTTATTTATTATATCATCACTCAAAGGAGTTTTTAAATGATATTCATTTACCATATGCCTCACCTCACAATAACACAACCTGTTCCATTATATGAAATGTGTTTGCTAGTCATTTCCCAAGAACCATCACTATGAATTATTGCTGAAGATCTTCTCGTTGCCCAACAGCTTGTAACAATGCCAATAGCAAATGATGCCGGATGTCTATATGCATAATCTATTTTTACATCTAAAGCCGTCAATTGGCCTCCAAATCCATGAGGCCCTAATTCAAGTTTATTTATTTCATTTAATAAATCTACTTCCATTTTAGCTAGATTTGGATCAGGGTTCCTCTCTCCAATAGGCCTTAATAATGATTTTTTAGCTAATGTCATTGCTATATCACCTCCTGCTGCTATAGAAATTCCCACAATCAATGGGGGACAAGGTAATGGCCCAAATTTAACAATTGTATCTATTACTCCCCTTTTGAGCTTGTCAAATCCTTCTATAGGTTCGCTCATTATTAATGTCGACGGAAATTCACTACCTCCTCCCTTGGTCATAAACCAAACTTTTAGATCATCTCCTTCTACTATATCAAAGTGCATCCATGGTATATACCTTCCTGTATTATCGCCGCTATTCTTTTTATAAAATGGATCAACTGCATTAGGCCTTAAATAACCATCCTTAGTTACTTTTCTTAATGCTTGAGCAGCAATCTTTGAAATACCTGCTCTAATTGGGAAATTCTCCCCCATTTCTATAAAGAAGTATGGTGTTCCTGTATCCTGGCATATTGGTACCTTTTTATTACATGCTATTTCTATATCTTGCAATATAGCCTCTAGTTGTCTTTTAGCTGCTAAATTTGTTTCCTTTTCATATGCTGTCTTTAATCCTTCATATACATCAGCTGGTATGCTTGTAGAAGCGGTTTTTATTAACTCATAAAATATGCCCGTTAAACTTTCTTCTGTTATTCCCAAAATGCCTCACCAATCTTGAGTAATTGAACGAGAATAATATTTTTGCATACAAAAAATATTAATAACATTTCAAATTTATCTGATCAATTTTTCAATTTCTTCTACAACCATATTTGTTGAATCGTTTAATTTTAGACTATCAACTTCTTCTTTTTTCAATTTTTCAATTTCATTTTTTATGTTTATATTTAGAATTTCATTACAAGGATATACTCTAAAACCTTTTCTACCCTTTATAATATTTGCATTTTCTATGTGCTCAAAATGATTTTCTATGTATAAAAATATTGTTCTTTTCTTAAACAGATTAGACTCGATTATACTTCCATAGCCTGATAAACTTATTAAAATACCAGCTTCCTTTATTGTTTTTTTGGGGTCAGGATTAAAATATTTTGAAGAACCAATTATTTTTACATCATATTTATCATTAAGCTTATCTTTAATTTTTTCAGCAATTTTTAAAGCAGCGTTTGTACCTCCTACATTGATAAGAATGTTATCATTTTCTTTATAATCGTTTTCCAAATAATTATCTGTAAATACAGGTCCTAGATTGATGAAGTTATCATCTTTATCCCATAAGCTTAAATTAATTTTTAAAGCAAATTTTTCATTTATTCTACTAATTAAACCTGAATTCAGCCTTGGTATAATTAATTTTTCAATATAGCTATTATTCATGGTTACTTTCGTAAAATCGGTTAAAAATACTGATCTTTCTTTTGGAATATTAATAAACATAAATTCCCAAAATTCATCAGCAATTATTAAATCATAATCATTAAAATTTATTTCTTTTTTTATTAGTTCTGAATTATGCTTAACGGCTTTATACAATTGATACGAGTTTGATATGCTAATTCTTACTTTACAATTTTTTATCATTTTCTCTATATAATCTCCCAAGCTTAGAAGTTTATTAGAAACCTCTTCAAAATTTTCTCCTTTCTCTTTAATATATTTTAAAGCATTTCCGGCTGTTAGCCAAATTACCTCTCCATTAAGCCTCTTTTTTATATGATAATCCCTTGTTATGTGGCCCAATCCAACACTTGATGATGCATATAATATTTTCATTTCTACCATAAATTCTATAAGATTTTAATATTTAAACTTTTAATATATATTCTTTTATGCCTTAAGACATACTAATTAAATCCATTGTCTTGATATGAGATTTTCCCATTATTTCCCAAAGTTTCTTTGTTGTAAAGAAAACCATTTTAATGCCTTTTTTAATTCATTTTCATTAAAATCAGGCCATAACATATTTGTAAAATATAATTCTGCATAACTTACTAATAATGGAAAGAAACCACTTATTCTCCTAACTCCTCCAGTTCTAATTACTAAATCGATTGGTTTCATGTTTAAAGATGGCAAATTTGTTTCTCCTTTCTTTAGCAAATTAATTTCCCATTCTCCAGAATAACAATACGCTAAATTTAAAAATCCATTTTTTCTATTCTTTGTTTCTTCTTCAGTTTTTTGAATTTCATTTTGAACAAATTCAGGTGTTATACTTGTATCCCCAATTACCTTAACAGCAATATCATTTTCATTTAATTTCTTATTTTGTCTAATATATGAAAAACCTTCTTTAGATAACTCGAAAAGAAAATTTAATTCTTCTTTACTCCTTTTTATGCAATTTTCATAACTTAAAACATAAACAGATGCGTTATAAATTCCATAATCAATTATATTGTCTAATATCCTTTTTAAATTATCAAACCCATTCTTGTATGCAGTAAAATAATCCATTCCATTTCTTTTCGCCCACCTTCTGTTCCCATCAGGTATAATTCCTATATGAATTGGCAGATTTTTCGTTTTTATTCCCCTACGCTTTTACGTTATTAATCCTTGCTAATATATTTTATTGAATATTGATTTTTTAAATTTAAAAACATTTTCTTTTAACAGGGGATAAAAACTGGAAGATTGGCAAAAACTAATTAATGAAGTCATGAAAAATAGCAAAAACGAATGGTGCAAAGATTATGATGCATGTCCTTTAGAAGATTTTTTAATTAACATAGATGGATATGCATCGTCGAGAAGCAAATTACCATGGATGACATATGAAGATTGGTCGTTTAAAGCAGCTTTGGCGTCTGCAAGCGATGTTATTGTATCTGGAGGAAAACCAATCGCATTATCTTATAGTGTAGGAGCAACTGATGAAAATGTTTTAAAATCAGTATCATTAGGTATTGGTAAAGCATCAGAATATTTAAAAAGCATTGTTTTAAAAGGAGATAGCAATAAATCAATAAATGATTCGTGGATAGATGTAGTTTTTATAGGGAAAATGGAAAATAAAAAATATGTAAAAAGAAGTGGAGCAAAAAAAGGAGATTACCTAATACAAATAGGTTATTTAGGTTATGGTTCATTAGCCCAAAAGTTATTAGAAAATAAAATAAATATTAATGAAATCGATAAAAATATATTAAATAAAACAATAACACCAGATTTTCAAATAAATGCTTATATTCCTATATATAAATATGCAACATCTTCTTCGGACAATAGCGATGGATGGATGTCAACCTTATACAATATATCAGAATCAAGTAGAGTTAAAATTTTACTTGATTCAATAGAAATAGATCCATTACTTAATAACTATATTCACGAAGAGGAAGCATTATATAGCTGGGAAGACTATAATTTTGCTGCTACTGTTAGTGAAGAAAATTTAGACTATTTTTTAGAAGAATGCTCAAATTTAAACATAAGGTGCTTCGTTGTAGGGAAAATAGATGAAGGTTATGGGGTTTATTATAATAACAAAAAAGTAAATAATTTTGGATGGTTGTGGTAAAATTGAATATAAATAATGAGAGGTTAATTAAAGTTTCAGATTCAATAAAAAACTTCGGGTTAGACAATGTCTTAATTTTAGAAGAAAAATTAGACCCTCAATTTGATTATATTCAAAAGCTTAAAGAAAAAGTGGGAAAAAATTATGCAACAATTTATTCCTTACTTGTTTCCCTAATAAGTTATAAATTAACAATGAAAGGTGAAGATTGGTGGAAATGTTTTTCTGAATATTTGTCTGCTAAAGATATACCAAAAAATTTTGAAGAGTCGATAAATAACGTAATAAATTTCATTAATGATTGCAAAGGATCAATTATTGGAAGAGCTGCAAAGATAAAGAGGATTGAAAAAGTAGTTAAAGGATCTAGAGATATATTGTTAGAAATTTTAGAAAGACCAGAAGTTGTATTAGAAAAACCCAATAAAATATTGGAAGAAATTGCAAAATCCTTAAATAGTAAAGAATGGAAGAAAACAATAACATTTTCAATAAAAATGTCTTATTATGCTATAAAAAATAGAGGAGAACTAAGACCATTGAATATCGTTATACCTATGCCAATAGATGTCAGAATATCATGCATTTCATATACAAGCGGAATTATTGAAAGCAACTCATATAAAGAGATACTCAAAAAACCTAAAATTGCTATAGAAGCATGGGATAAGGTTTCTCAATTAAGCAACATACCTCAAATTCATTTAGATAGCCTTTTATGGATAATAGGTAGAAATTCTATGGAATTGAGCTTGGATGAAGCGAAAGAAAATGCTAAAAGAATCTTAATGAAATATTTTGATAAAGATAAAGTTGATTATTTATTATATAACCTATTTTATAGAGAATGTAAATAATTAATAAAAATATAAATGGAGACTTAATTTAAAATGCAATCATTATAATACAAACATCAACAAAAATTAAAGTTTATAAGCTTATATTCTTACCAATGAATCGCGAGGCTTTCGGTGGTAAAGAATGGGAGTTTACCAATATAGAGACATAAAAAAACCTAGTGGTGGATTGAGGCATTTAATTCATAAGAGGAAAAGAAGATATGCTATGGGAGAGATTTTTGTTCCAGTCGTTTTACAAGAAAACGATGAGAAAGTAATAAAAAGAGTTATGGGAGGTAATGCTAAAGTATCTCTAAGGAAAGTTTCCAAGGCAATAGTTACTGACAAAAATGGAAAAGCAAAGGTAACTAAGATATTAAATGTTCTGTCAACTCCATCAAATAGAGAATATGCAAAAAGAAATATAATAACAAAAGGAGCAATTATACAAACAAGTGATGGAAAAGCAAGGGTAACATCAAGACCAGGTCAAGACGGTATAGTTAATGCAGTTCTTATAGACTGACCCTCCAAGGGATCCCCCCATCGATACGACTAACCTTCCGGTTAGCTCAATTCTGTTTCAAATTGCTCCTCTACTACCATATATCTTAATGTGTCTATACATTTGTTTCCATAATTGAAGGCATAAGTGGGCATTAATCCCGACCAGCAAGGCTTTCTACTTACTTTAATTGAATCTCAGAAAACTTTTATTTCTAAACCTAGTTATCTTAATTGAGTGAGAGGTATGTCAACAAATTATCCATGGCATTGGATTATTGAATGGAGTACCCCAGGAACTGCTCATATGCATGCTGTTAACAAAGTTTATGCATTTGGTCAGTCAAAATTTCAGAAATGGATAATAGTAGATTATGTTGATTTAGGTAAGGCCTTAGTTATAGACGGAAAAATTCAATCTTCCTTGTATGATGAATTTGTCTATCACGAATCATTAGTCCATCCAGCAATGATATTAAATGGTAATCCAAAAAAGGTATTAATTTTAGGTGGTGGAGAAGGGGCAACAGCAAGAGAGGCATTGAGATTTAAGTCAGTTGAAAAAGTAATTATGGTAGATATAGATGATCAAGTGGTTGAGGTTTGTAAAAAGTATTTGCCTGAATGGCATCAATATTCATTTTATAATAGCAAAGTGAAGGTCATTATAGACGATGCAGAACATTATATAGATAATACTGATGAAAAATTTGATGTAATAATCTCAGATTTAGTTGACCCAGAAGAAGCAGGGCCGGCAGTTAGACTTTACACAAGAGAATTTTATAACAAAATAGTAAATAAGTTGGAAAAGAATGGAATTTTTGTTACCCAATCAACCAGTCCAGTTTTAACACCAACAGTACATGCAGTAATATTTAATACAATTAAGAGTGTGTTTAAATATGCCACTTCTTATTATTCTTACATAAGGAGTTTTGAAGGAATTTGGGGTTTTGTAATAGCATCAAATGACATTAATGTTGAAAATGTTAAAAACTTAGATGTAGATAACATGATCAATAAAATGGCTGAAGGTAAAAATAGATACTATGATAACGAATCACATGCCCATATGTTTAATGTACCTAAGTTTATAAGAAATATTCTAGAAAAAGAAAAGAGAGTTTCGACTCTTAGTAATCCAATATATTTACCTGCCTAATTAATAAAGGCATTTTTAATCAATATTTATTAATGGATTACTTGTTTATACCTTTAATACTATCCCTTCTTAGCTTTTATTTTTGTTAAAATTATAATGAAATTTCTAAATCTTTTCAGATTGAAATAGAGAAACTTCAAATTCCTGTAAAAAAATGGATAACAAAAACTTAAAAACTATGCTAAATTATACAATGATCTTACTCTTTTACCTTTACTTTTTAACTTTGATCTACCATAGCAAGGATAACAGAAGGAATTGTTAGCATAATTTATGCAAATAAAGCTCTACAAATAATTTTAAT
Source organism: Caldisphaera lagunensis DSM 15908 (assembly GCF_000317795.1). NCBI lineage: Archaea > Thermoproteati > Thermoproteota > Thermoprotei > Acidilobales > Acidilobaceae > Caldisphaera > Caldisphaera lagunensis. The sequence continues at coordinate 856,902 of NC_019791.1, read as the reverse complement.
TAAATTTATCGCATGATATTATCTAAAAATAAAAAGTTTCTCTTTTCAATTTTTATTTATTTAATTTAAAATTATTTAGCCAAAATTCAGCAATTTCTTCCCTTTTAGCTATCCAAACATCAAAGGATTTTATATAATTTAAGAAATCTTTTAAAGCTTTAATCCTACCAGGTCTGCCTATTATCCTAACATGCATACCAATGCTCATCATTTTAGGCTCATATTTAGATTCTTCATAAAGTTGATCAAATGCGTCTTTTGCATATGAGAAAAATTCTTCAGCTGTACTAAACCTATTCATTGGATATAAGAAGTGAAAATCGTTAACATCAGGAGTATAGGGTATTATTAGAAACCCTTTATAATAATATGGCAAATCATCATTATATGCATCAGAATCATACATAAAACCAAGATCTTTAACAATATCTATCGTATTCACGCTAGGTTCCCTTGCGTAAAATCCTTTTGGTTTATATCCGGTAATTTTTTCTATTATTTCTACAGATTTCTCTATTTGTCTTTTTTCTTCATCATAACTTAGCCTATAATTTTCGAACCATCTTAATCCATGATCTACTATTTCATGACCTTGATTAACAATTGCCTTTGCAGCTATAGGATTTAATTCCAATGTGTGAGCAACCGCAAAGAAGGAAGCCTTAACATTATAATCATTTAATACTTTCAAAATCCTCCAAATAGCAACCCTGGTTCCATATTCATAAACGCTTTCCAACCCAACATCTCTCTCTTTTATATCTATTGGAGGAAACTCTCCAACTGATTCTACTATGCCATCTACATTATATGAATGCTCAGATCCGCATTCATAATTGAAAACAAGGTTTACTGCTAACCTCTTATTACCTGGCCATTTAAAATCTAAATGATTTTCTCCATAACCTATAAAATCTCTTTCATAAACCAAACTGTTCACCACAATAATTTAATTTTTTAAATCTTATTAAATTTTATCTTTTAGTTTTGATTCAGGGAGAGTTTTTTATATGCTTATAGTCAATGGTGATACTATGGATATTATCACATTTGTCCAACAAATTACGGAAAGAATTACCGCATTAGCTTGGGCACTTTTCTTATTAACATGGAGTGTTGGATGGACCATTAGGGGGTCTCCAATACCAATAAACAAATTAAAGAGATTAGGTTCAAGTTTAATAGAGGATTCTATATGGGCAGCTTTTTGGCTTGCAATTGGATCTTCTTTGTTTAGTTTCATTGTTTACGTCGTTAATTTAATAACAGGTTGATAAAAATGGATTATTTTTATTATTTATTAGCAATAAATTTATCTCTTCTAACTTTTTATATAGGTGTCTTAATAATAGCTTTACCAATACCTATTAAAGGCCTTAAAAAATGGGGTTCTTCACTTATAAAAGATTCAATTTTATCGTTTATAATTATAATATCAATATATTTTATTTATAACTATATAAATAACTTAGCAAATTCATTAGGAGGATCATGGGGATACTTTAACTTATGGTATTCAAATGCGATCTCTTTGAGTATAACAATAAAAGCCTTCTTATTGGAAATACTTGCAGTATCAAGCAAAATTCCTTTGGCCTCCCAGATAAGATCATTAGTTTCACCAATTAATGACGCTTTAACTGCAGAAATAATTTTCTTAGCGGGTCTTTGGGGGATATATTTTATAGTAAATTCTTTAGGCCAAACCTTACTAATGTTTGGAATCGTTTTATATTCAATACCTTTTAGAATTGCAAGAGATGCTGGAGCTTGGTTCATATCATTTATATTAGTTTTTAGCATTGGATTACAGCTTTTACCCGTTTTTACAACAAATATTGCAGAATCAGCCGGTGTAAATTTAAATGGACAAGCAATGAGTTTAGGATTAACGTTTGTTAATGCTAAAGCAACATATAGAGGTAATGCTATTAAAAATTCATTAATTTATGTTTATACATATAACAATTCATATCAACAGATAGCATTATATAAAACAGATAATAATGGTGAAATAGTTAGCCCATATTATGGAGATGAGATACCATTACCCAGCGAAGTTCCATCTTATATTTTCTCTGTAATAGATGGAGTAGCGTTTAAACTATATCCATACCCATTTTATCCATATAATTTAACTTTTAACAATCAGGGTTTTAATTTATATACAAACAACATTTTATATGAAAATGAAAACTATACATTAGCATTTGAGGTTAATGGGAATTATAGCTCATATATTTTAGGTAATAAGGTATACATTTATGGTAATGGGGGATATGTAGAAATAAGAGCATTAAATGGTTGTGTTTCAAACTTAACCCATATAAATTTCGTAGAATATTTTGGAGAATGGAATTTTTATAATTTGAAGGGATATTATTATAAATTTGTGCCAAACAATCAAAGCAATTCTTATTTAATATTTACCATAAATAATTGCAATGTTTCTCAAATAAACGTTAAATATATAGATTATGCAAATAATTATTTAGGACTAGAAAATATATTAACCCCATCAATTTTAGAATATTTGCTTCTTTATTATATTACCGTTCCTTTGATGTACTTTTCCTTGCTTATATCAATAACGTATGGTTTAGCAAGGTTGCTAGGAGGCAGGAGAGGTATTATACCAAGAGTGATATAATGCTTACCCCCTTTCAAATTTTTGATTTTATAATAGGTATTATAGCATTTGTTTCAATATTTTTAATATTAAAAAATATGAGATCTGGAACTGATCTTGCATTACCTTTAAAAATAAAACCAAAAAAGAAGGGCGAGGTTATTGAATATGAAATCAATGGGAAAAAGTATGCTGGTATTGCATATATATCAGATAACCTTCCCAGAGGAGGTGAAGATTTACCTAAGAGATTAATAAGAATTGCCAGATCATCAAGGCTAAGCGTCTCATTTATTTCAAATATGTATAACGTTAATAAAAGCTCATTATTAAAACTTATTGATGAAGAAATGAAAAAGGCTGACTTAAGTTTTTCTACAACAAATCAAACAAAATATAGGGAGAGATTAAGATTTTTGGAGGATTTATATAAAGAAGTTGCAAGAATAGGAGTGCCATACATAGGTAGTTTTGGATTTATAGTTTGGATTGATAAAGATGACAGGGATTCAGAATTATATGCAGAATCTTTTAGGAGTCTAGTTGAAGCTGAGGCCCAAATAAAAACAAGGAGGATTTCAAATATAGAAGAGATTTTATCTATTACTAATCCAATGGATACTATTGATGAATCCACATCTTTTGCTATAACTTCTGCTGATGATATAGGGGAATACGAAGGGATTGTTATTGGAGAAGAATATGATGAACATGGAAAAACAGTTTTATTATCATGGCCTGACCATTTTAAACATCATATAGGTATCTTTGGTCCAACTGGAAGAGGAAAAACAGTTTTATTAGCAGGAATTGCTATGCAACTTTCACTAATTTCATCCATTACGAAAAATCCTCAATCTATAATTGTCATAGATCCTAAAGGAGATCTATCCTCTCTATTAAGAAAAAACGCTGATTTTTATATAGAACCGGGCATAAATGATTGCGTTAAAATTCCTAGGATGAATGGCTTAGCAAATAAATTAATTGAAAGCTCTATGAAAACTGGTGAAGGGGGTAAAATTAATTTATGTGAAGGCCATATGGAAAAGAAGGGATTAATGGTATACAATTTATCTAAGATGCCTAACGAAACAAGGAATGTATATGCCTCCTTGTTAATATCATCTCTTGCCTTACAGGCAAGTGAAGAAGGTTTTTCCACACCATTGGTATTGATTATTGATGAAACGTGGAGAATTGTTAACAATTCATACTTTCATTTAGAATTTGCTATGAGGGAGGGTAGAAGTAAGGGACTTTATACGATTTACGCAACTCAAATACCAAGCGATGTAGGCAAGAATATAATAGATAATACGGGAGTTAAAGTTATATTTGGAGGTTTTACGAACTATTACGTTGATATATCACAGCAAATTGGAATTGAAAATGCTGACATATTAAAAGAACTACCTGTTGGTCACATGATTCTTAAAATAGAGAATAATCGTGAAAAAACCGTAAAGGTTATAGACTTTAACAAATTGCTTAAAAAAGGAGAAAATAGCTAAAAAATAGGTGCGAAAAATGGGAAAAAGTTTAAGGCAGCAAAGGGCTGGCAGAGGAGGTTCGCAGTTCAGAAATCCAGGATTTATACATGTTAGCCCTGGAAAATACTTGCCCAATGATGGTAAAACAGAGAAGGGTATAATAAAGGATTTAGTCCATGATCCAGGTAGATATGTGCCATTAGCTTATGTTATAACTGAATCTGGAAAGGAATTCTTTGTTCCTGCGGCAGAAGGAGCATATGTTGGTCAAGAAATCCAGATAGGAGAAAATGCTGAACCCAATTTTGGAAACATATTACCATTAAACAAAATACCTGAAGGAACATATGTTTTTAATGTTGAACTAAGGCCAGGAGATGGAGGAAAATTAGCAAGACAAGCTGGAAGCTATGCGTTGGTTTTAGGAAAAAGTGGGGATAAAGTTAGAATAAGACTTCCAAGTAAAGTTGAAAAGGAATTAGATGGAAATTGCAGAGCAACCATAGGCATTCCTGCTGGTGCAGGGAGAATCGAAAAACCATTGTTAAAGGCTAGCGCTTCTTATTATAAATCAAAGGCAAAGGCAACTAAATTCCCAACAGTAAGAGGGGTTGCAATGAATGTTGCATCTCATCCATTTGGTGGTGGTTCGCATCAACATGAAGGCAGACCCACAACAGTTGCTAGAAATACCCCACCTGGTAGAAAAGTTGGCCATATAGCTGCAAGAAGAACTGGAAAGAAGAAAAAGTAGTCATAATAATTCGGCAATCTTTATCATTTTTCCAACAACTTCATTTGCAGTTTTTCCAAATATAATTGCTCCAGGTTCCTTTCCAAAATCACCATAATCTATTATTATATCTAATGGATTACTCATGTTTTTAATACTCATGTTTTTAATAGCAAATTCTATTCCCCATTGCATTGATCCTCCTTCCTTCTCTTTCACATCTTTCGGTTCATATTTTCTATCATAATATGAATATGAAAAGTTTAATTTTTCAATTATTCTTTTAATATCATCATTATAAGCAATATTTGCTGCAGATCTATATTCTGGGAAATAATCCATAAACTTTAGTAAAGCCCTGGCAACATGATCACTAGCCCCAAATTCAGGTTCTTTTGCAAATATTAATTTATCTTTAAATTTTCTGATTCTTCCAGGAACTGCAATAACGTCATCTATACTTCTAGCATAAAACCTTGGTAAAGCCATAGCTAAATTTGTTGATATTTCTGGAATTAGTTTTGCAATGAGCTCTTGTTTTTCATCCAATAATTTCAATGCGTTTTTCATTTCAATATATACCATATATTTATGATAAGGTATTTCCATATATGATATTGGATTTACTGGACCATGGCCTTTACCTAATGGTAATCCATAAAATATAGCGTTGCTTATTAATTCTTTAGCAATCTTTATTGATTCAACTATTCCATAACCTTTAGCCAAATTAGCTGTTATTGATGCAGAAAACGAGCAACCTGTTCCATGATCACTCTTTGTATTTATTCTCTTTCCTACAAATTCTCTAAATTCTCCATTATAATACAAAACATCTATTGATTCCTCCCCCTTCATATGACCTCCTTTTACTATTGCAGCCTTTGCTCCGAATTCTTCTACAATTATTTTTGCAGCCTTTCTTGCATCATCTAAATTAAGTATTTTCATATTAGTGATTTTTTCTGCTTCTGGTATATTAGGGGTAATTACTGTAGCTCTTGGTATTAATTTTTTTATTAATATATTTACTGCATCTTCCCTAAGCAAAGGAGCACAACTCTTTGAAACCATAACAGGATCTATTACCAAAGGAAAATCATATGATTTTAGAGTGTTTGCAACTTCTTCAACTATTAGAGCATTGCTTAACATTCCTGTTTTTGCTGCATCTATTCCAAAATCATTATACACAGCTTCTATCTGTTTTCTAACCATATCTGGAGTTACATCGTAAATTCCAGTAACTTCATATGTATTTTGTGCTGTAACACTTGTTATAGCAACAGTACCATGAACACCTAAAGAAGCGAATGTTTTAAGATCTGCTGCTATTCCAGCTCCTCCACCACTATCACTTCCTGCTATAGTTAAAGCAACTGGAATTTGTTTGTACTTATTCATATTTTCCACCCTTAACTAATTCTAACGTCTTATAGAATATTGGCCAAAAATCATCTTTTTCTGGCTGTTTTATTTCTTTTTCATTACCATCAATTAAATATACCCCCCTCCCTTCTTTTGCTTCACCTATTATTTGTGCTTCAATACCTCTTTCTTTTAATAAATTGATTGCCTCATCTTTCATATCTTTGCTAATAGCAGCAATTAATGTGCCTTCACTTATTGATGCGTATGGATCGATTTTTAGATTAGTAAATCTAGAAAATGAATCTAAAACCTTTGAAACATCCTCTCTTATAAATAATTTATCCTTATAAACATCAATTCTTATATTGCTTGCCTCTGCAATATCATTTAATGCTCCCCAAACTCCATATTCTGTTGCATCATGCATAGCCTTTACCCCCTTCCTTAATCCAAGCTTAGATAATGTTAAAGCATCGTCAACAACTGATTGAAGCCAAAATATGTTTTGGGCATTTAATGCAAATTCCTTCCCATAGTCCTTTTCTAATACTTGAGGAAATAAAGAAGCTAAAATTCCTGCAGTCTCTATTGCTGGCCCTTTTGTCATTAAAATTAAGTCTCCAGGTTCTGCCATAGCAGGGGAAACATAATTATCTTTATCTGTTATCCCTATTAAAGTGGCACCACCTATCATTGGATAATCAATTCCTTCATACCTTCCTGTATGTCCTGCAACTATTGAAATCCCTAATTTTAAACATTCATTATGAATGTTTAGCCACATTTCCTTAAATTCATCATCTGTCATCTTCATAGGTAGGTTTAGATCAATAAACAAATATTTTGGAGGTATGCCTGAAACAGCTACATCACTTGCTAATATATGAACTGCGAACCATGAACTTTTCTTCCAACCATATTCCGGAACTATATAAACTGGATCTACCTCAATTATCAAATCTTTATCTCCAACCCTTAATACTCCGAAATCAACTCCAAATTGCGGACCAACCTTTACATCGGAACTTTTTACCCCTAAGTTAGGATATATTGTATCTTCAAACAATTTTCTATTAACTTTTCCAATTATTTTATTTGAGATCAAAGCAAACACCCTATAATTATTACCCTTATCAGTAGTAACAAGCAAGTTATTAAAGTTTTATATTTATAATTTTTATTGCAAATTTTTGTGTATTATTGCATAATCCAACACCTTTTATGTAAAAAAAGTATACCTAAGGTATAAGAATAAAACCAATGAAGATTATTAAGATTCCGGTGATAAAAATAGTATTCATAAACATTATACCGAAATTGCCTTTCAAAATCTATAATCAATATGGTAATGATAAAAAGGGATCTCCCATAAACTATTTTTTATCTATCACAAGAAATCAAAATATTAAAAGTTCTGAAGATATAGTAAATATGATATATAATGAAATAAATAGACTATGTATAGGATTGAGAATGGTATTAGATTCACATTTTTATTCTAAATATGGTAAAAACTATGTAGAAATCCTTATTTCTAATCCTTATTTAGCTTACAACGAATCATTAAAAATATTATCGGAAGACTCTGTTAGACTAATATTTAAAACTATCTTGAAAACATTTAATATAAATCATTATGAAATTGAAATGATAATAAATGAAATATCAAAAGGAAATGATAGAGCATTAAAACAAGATTTTCATCATAATGCTTTTTAATATTTTAAAAAATTTTTAAAATAATAAAACTGAAAGGTGGGCCCGGCCGGACTTGAACCGGCGACCTCCGCCGCGTCAGGGCGGCGTCCTAACCAAACTAGACTACGGGCCCTCATGTTTTAATTGAATGCTACCCCTTTAAAATCATTTCTTTTTTACAAATAAATGGTTAATACCTTTCACAATATAAATATCAAGAGGAGAGAATAGTGATTGCAGTAACCATCGAACTTCAAGATGAACATGATTTTATTTCAAGAGTAAACTCTTTCATAAAAAATTATGATATTAATAATGAAGATCTAAACAAATTAAATAGCCTTTTGAAAATATTAAAAGAGTTTGTAGGTAATTGCCATCACAAAAAGGAAGAAATATTCATATTTCCTTATTTAATAAATAAAGGTGGTGATGAGGCTTCATTGGCTAACAAAATGATAGATGAGCATAGGATTATTGAAAACTTGGAATCTCAATTAGAGTTAAACATAAATAAAAGAAATTTTAATGATACTAAAAATATTTTAAATGATTTAACATCTATATTAGATTCTCATATACAAGAAGAGAATACAGTAGTGTTTTCATATGCAGAATTTATAATTGATGATACTACAAAAGAGAAATTAATAAGAGAGATGTCTCAATATGAAAATAATACATATTATTGCAATAAAGAAAAATATGAAAATATACTCCAATCAATAGTTAATATTTAACTATAAATAAAAAATTTTTAATAATAATTTTTAATAATTTCAATAAATTTATTTTATATACAAAAAAGATATATAGCCTAAAGAATTAACAACTATCAAGGGGGATACTATGGAATATAAATGGAAGGCGCTCTCTGTTACGAGTGTTGGGTCATTTATGTCAGCAATAGATAGCACTGTTGTTCTTTTGGCATTAGTGCCTATAACAGAAGATCTTCATGCAGATTACGTAACAATAGTATGGATAGTTATTGGTTATTTGCTCGCAAGCACTAGCTTAGTTTTAAGCTTAGGCAGAATGGGAGATATGTATGGAAGAAAAAGAATATATAACTTAGGATTTGTTGTCTTTACTATAGGATCTTTATTTGCTGCATTGTCTATGAATGGAATTCAATTAGTTATATTTAGAGCTATTGAAGGTATTGGTTCAGCTATGATGATAGCAAATTCATTGGCAATAATATCTATAGCTTTTCCACCTAATGAGAGAGGCAAGGCATTTGGAGTTAACTCAATAGTATGGGCTACGGGGAATATTTTAGGTATTGTTTTAGGAGGGTTTATAATTACCTTTACTACTTGGAGATGGATATTTTTAATAAATGTACCAATAGGTATATTTGGCACTCTTTGGGCTTGGAAGACATTAAAAGAAACGAAGGCAAACAACATTAAAGAATCCTTTGATGTACCTGCTGCGATAGCTTTTACATTAGGAATCCTTTTAATACAATTAGGGGTAACAAATGGGCTTTTATATGGATGGCATGATATATCAACAATTATTTCGTTTATATTGTCACCATTTCCATTTATATTCTTTTTAGTTTGGGAAACGAGATTTGCCAAAGATCCAATAATTGATTTAAAGCTTTTCTTTGGAAATAGAATGTTTAGTGCTTCAACTTTTACCGCAACAATACAAAGCCTTGCATTATTTGCTGTTAACTTCTTGCTTCTCTTCTATCTAGAAGGTATATATGGTTTAAATGTTTTGACAGCATCTTATTTGATAATACCTATGGCATTAGTTAATGCTATAATAGGACCTTTTGGAGGTAGACTTAGCGATAAATACGGATCAAGATTAATAAGCACGATAGGACTTGGTTTCCAAGCTATTGCTATATTAATGCTTAGCTTTATGAATTCCTCTACACCTCTTTGGTATATAGCTTTAACAGAAGCAATTTTTGGTATAGGAGGAGGACTATTCTGGCCATCAAATACAAGTGCAGTAATGTCTGGAGCACCTAAAGGCAAGTATGGCGCAGCCTCAGGAGTTTTATCTACATTTAGAAACACAGGTATGATATTAAGCTTCGCAGTTGCTTTATCTGCAGTCGCTGCCAGATTGCCATCTTATATAGTATATCAATTGTTTGTTGGTACAATCAATTCAAAATTAGACGTATCAACAGCTAATATTTATTTATCAGCACAATCATTTGCATATCACATATCATTTGGATTACTAATAGTGGCAATGATAGTTTCCTTAATTAGACCAAGTAAACAATTACAAGGAATATCTAGCCAAGAAAAATTATCTCAGCAGCAAAAAATTCCATTGCAAAATAGTTAATTTTTAATGCATCTGTTGGCCGTCTTTGCTATAGTGTATTATTTGAGTTGGGCAACTCTGAGATGCTGCATCTACACAATCTTGCAATTCATCAGGAACTGTTCCCTCGCTCCTTGTTCCTTGTTCCTTTTTATCTGGATCAGGTCTCCATTTATTCACTATTTCTGCCTTTCCATCGATTTCATTCATCTGAAATACATCAGGGCATAGACTAACGCAAACCATATCTGCTATGCAATTTTCCCTTGGTTCTATCCAAACTTTTATGGTCATTTTTACTCACCAAATGATCTATATTTTTTCAGACTTTTAAGCTTTAATAAATATCAAAATTTATTTAAGAAATTTCCTATTTATATAAATGTATAATAAATTTAAGTATTACCTTATGTTGAATTAAACTACCTTTGCTCTTTTGGAAATAAACTGACTTTCCCCCATTAGGAAGAAACTCCCATAAAGTTAAAATATTTATTATTCTTTGTAAGGATTTTAATTGTGGTTTATATGAATTCAGGATTTGCAAGAATTTTGATAAGTAAATCATTAAGGGTATTCTTATCAGGAATAATAGCAATTATAACGCCTATATATTTAAAATATCTAGGACTAACGCCATTTTTAATAGGTATATCAATATTTATAATAGTATTGGGTAATGTAGTTACTAACCTCATATTAACCTGGTTTAGAAATAAAATAAACATAAAAACTTATTTAATGATAATAAGTCTGCTTTTTTCCATAGCAGGATTTATGATATTTTTTTCTACTCAACTTTACATAATTTTTATAGCCTTATTTTTAGGAAATATTAGTACATCAGGAACTGAAACAGGTCCGTTCCAATCAATAGAAACTGGAATTCTACCTGAATTAGTTAATAAGAATTTCATAAATAGAGCATATGGAATTTATAATTTCTTAGGATACGCGTTATCTTCTTTAGGATCATTAACCTCATCCATTCCTTCTTATCTTGGAGAATCATTGTTTTCATTTAAGATATTTTACTTAATATATGGAATAGGAGGACTTGTTATGCTTATTAATTATTCTATGCTTAACTTCAAAGAAGAACCCTCATTAAGAATACCAATAAAAAAATTTGATAAAAATGCAAAAAAAGATCTATATCTTATAACTACATTGTTTTCATTAGATGCCTTAGGTGGAGGCTTTATCCTACAATCAATTATTGCTTATTGGTTTAATTTAAGATATAATGTTTCGCTTAAAATATTGGGTCCATTATTTATGGCAGTAAACATAATTACTGCTATGTCTATATTATTGGCTCCATTAATAGCTGAAAAATTAGGTAATTTAAGAACGATGGTAATAACTCATTTGATTTCCAACTTTTTCTTGATAATGATACCAGTTTTCCCATCTTTTTGGTTAAGCGTGCTATTTTTGCTTTTAAGGCAGAGTACTTCCCAGATGGATGTACCAACAAGACAAGCATTCATAGTAGAAATATTTAAAAAAGAATATAGGGTTTCTTTTAATGCAATATCAAATACATTTAGAAGCCTAGCATCATTAGCAGGATCCCCAATTGATGGAATAGCATTAGGATATAGCCTCTTTACATTTCCATTATTTTCCGGAGGATTCATAAAAATTATTTATGATTTGGCTATATTCTATTACTATCATAATAGAGTTAAATAAAAATTCTATTTATACATTTTTGTTTCATCAATACTTTCCTCATTTAATTTTTTAAAATAGGTATTATATACATCATCTATAGTCTGTAACTCATTTTCATTTAACTCCATATTATTATCTATTATTCTTGAATAAATATCGATCTCATCCTTAGAAGTTATATTAGGTAAAACTGATGAAACGTTTTTGTTTGACAAAACATACAATATTGCTATTTCATGCAACTTAAACCTGTTAATCTTTTTTTGCAATATTTCTGCACCCTTTAAGGCTTCTTCAATCCATTTCATATCCTTGAATTTTCTATGTAATTTACTATCAAATTTAAGAGGCCATTTCATATCATTTAGAACATCGCTAGCATGAGGTACTCTAATAAAGTGATCAATATTATTAAATCTAAGAAACTTTTCTCCAGGATATCTCTCGATAATGTTATAAATATGTTCTAAACTATGATACCCCATTTCTATTGATTTATATCCCTCTTCTTCCCAGCCTAAAGTTGGACCTAAAGAAATACCATATGATAATATTTTTCCTTCCTCTTTCAAATCATTCATAAATTCAAAAATTTCATTGTTTTTTATTATTTCCATTGTTGGATTATGAAGCATTAATATATCAATATAAGATGTATTTAATCTATTCAATGAATTATCAATAGCATCTTTTAAATAATTTAGATCAAACCTCCTTCTATTTGTTTTTAGATCATAACCAATCTTAGTTAAGATAACTATTTCTTCTCGATTATTTTTAAAAACATTACCTAATAATCTTTCTCCTTCTCCTTTACCATATATATCGGCAGTATCAAAAAAGTTTATGCCTTTTTCATAAGCATATGTTAAAATTTCCTCATTATTAACAACTCCGCCCCATTCATAAGAGACTAGGCTCCAAAGTCCAATACCAATCTCCGATACTTCTTTGTTTATACTTTTTAATTTTCTATATTTCATTATTGATTCCCATTTTGGAAAAAATTAAGGATAAATTTAAGATAGAATATAAATTTTTAAGTTAAAAATCATGAATAGAAAAGATAATAAAAGTTTTTTAAAATTATTATAGAAATAAAAAACATCTGCTATAATACTGCATTTGAGATTGAGAGATTATTTAGGTCCTTATCTGATATGCTTAAAACAATAGAGTTACTGAATATCTAAGTGTATATAAAACAATTAGGTAATTTTTACTATGTTGGATTTATTCTTAAACTTTAATAATCTACTCATTAAATGCCTACAACCCGTTAACGTAATCCCTCAAATTATAACTTGGAAACCAATTGGGTATTTTGTTTATTGCTATTTTGTTGTTATTCATGTTGTTAATAATTGTATGATCATCAAAATACTAATTCATTCTTTATCACTATTATCGTAATATAATCTAAAAAATTACAAAATATTTTTTAAATCATTTTCATTATATATTGGCATGCTACAAGTCTTTCCTTTACATACATAAATCCTTGAACGATTACCATAATTTATCATTTGTTTTATATATGAGGGTAACTCATCCCTTCTATCATCACTTATAACTTCAACAAATTTTAAAGGATAGTAGGTGAGCAATGAAGCCTTATGGAGCTTTTCAGCTCTACCATCTTTTTCATCTATAATAACGATGTGAGCAATTCCATTTATTAATGATTCAATACTTAATGAAAGGCCTGCATGAAATACTGGTTCCCTTTCTATAATAGATGGTAATGTCTTAATCATTTTTTCGTCAATTTCTGCTCTACCAGATTGATATAGTTTTAGCCAAGCCTTTATTGCTATTGAATTTGGTGATTCATTTGGTGAATCTGAAAAGTATATCATGTTTTCCTCATCATTACTTTTCTTCCCTCTCTTTTCCTTAAACCCAACATCGCTTTTATACTCCATCAGTTCATTAAATAAAGATAGAGCATCATAAAGATAAGATTGATCTCCAACAACCTCATATGCTGTTAAACATGCTGATAGAGATGATGAAATATCATCAATTATTTTTTCATTATCATCATTAATTCTCCTACCTGATTTCCTAAGCTTTTTAATAACAGATAAAGATTCATCAATCCCTTTATTCGTTATTGGGCTTGTTATCAACAAAGCTTCAGCAACTCTTGCATTTTGATAAGTGTATAAATTTTCATCTCTTAATGGTTTTTTCCAAGATGTTTTATAGTTCTTTAAACGTTTTCTTATCTCATTTAATATATTCCACGCTTTTTCCCTAGAATTTAATAAATGAGATAATTCATCAATTCCCATTTTTCTTGATAAGACCTTTCTACCTTCAATTTCAGGTAAATTATAAAAATCAAATATTTTTACTGAAATATCGAAAAGATCATCTAAAGCATCTTTAAACTCCTCTTCGCTATATGTATAGTATTTTCCTTCAATACCTTCAGAATCTGCATCAATACTGTTTGCAAATCCATCATCAATTTTCAATTCATTTAATATAAAATTTGTTATCATCATTAAAGCATCATAAATTTCATCATCTTTAGTTAAGATATATGCATTATAATAATCAATTAAAATTTCTGCATTGTCTATAGACAGTTTTTCAAAATGTGGTACCTTCCAGTATCTATCAGTTGAATACCTATGAAATCCTCCTGAAACTTGATCGAATATACCACCATAAAACATTTGCTTTAACGTCAATGTTACTGCATCTAAATATTTCTTTCCATCATTATTTCTCTTTCTATAATATTGTGATAACATGTAGATATCAACAGTTGGATGAGGAAACTTAATATCAGAATCAATTCCACCATAATTTAAATCGTATGATGTGTAAATGTAATTATTTATTTGATCAATAAAACCAGAATTTAATTTTCCTTCTTCTATATTATTCTGATTTCCAAATACTAAGCTTAATGAATTATTTATTATTTTATCCTTTTCTTCTTTCCATAATCTAATTATTTCTAATAAAACCTTCTTAAATCCTATCATGTTAAATGAGTCTTCTGGAGGGAAATATGTACCACCATAAAATACCCTTTTATCAGGGGTCATGAAAACAGTTAAAGGCCATCCACCTTGCCCAAATAAAGATGAAATTGCTATTTGAAGTTTCCTATCAACACTAGGCATTTCATCCCTATCAACTTTTATTGCAATAAAATTATCATTTATGATCTTTGCGATTTCCTCATTATTATAATTCTGTTCATCCATGACATGGCACCAATGACACCATGATGCTCCAACATCAACTAAAATCGGTTTGTTTTCTTTTTTCGCTAATTCAAATGCTTCTCTACCCCAAGGATACCAGTTTACTGGTTGATTTGATGAATCCCTTAAATACTGACTTTTTTCATTTTTTAGCTTATTCATAAAAACACCGCTAATATAATTAAATCAAATACTTATAATAAGTTGTATATATAAAATGATTTCCTATCTTATTATCACTTTGGTTAATTATTATAAAATATAAATTCTTAAGTTGAATATATTGAATAGAAAAGATAATAAAAGTTTGTCAACAATTATTATAAATATGGTGATATAATTGGCAATAAAAAGGATGCCTGCACATGCAGGTTCATTTTATCCATCAAAAAAAGATGATCTGATAAAATCAATAGAAAGCAGTTATTTACACAAACTAGGTCCTGGTATGCTACCAAATGCTGAAAGGGAAAGAAAAAAAGAAAGTATAGGATACATGGTTCCACACGCAGGTTATATTTATAGTGGACCAATAGCTGCTCATAGCTATTTCAATATTTCTAAAGAGGGGAAACCCAAGGTATTTATAATAGCTGGACCAAATCATACAGGATTAGGAGAAAACGCATCAGTATGGAAAGAAGGAATTTGGGAAACCCCTTTAGGAGAGGTTGAAGTTGATAGCGAAATTTCTAAACTATTAGTTTCATATTCAAAATATTTTACATTTGATGAAGAGGCACATATATATGAGCATTCAGTAGAAGTTCAAATTCCATTTTTGCAATACATATTTAAAGACATAAAAATTGTTCCTATAGTCATAAAATTACAGAATTATGAAGTTTCCTTAGACTTAGCAAATGCCCTTTATAGGATTATTACAGAAAATGGTGTAGATTTAATATATATAGCAAGCAGCGATATGAATCATTACGAGCCCTATGATATAACATATAAGAAAGACGAAATAGCATTAAAGAAAATTGAAAGCCTTGATACAGAAGGTTTATTTAAGGTATTGGATGAAAACAATATAACCATGTGTGGTCCAGGCCCTGTAGGGGCATTAATTCATTTAAGTAAAAAGTTAAATTCAAAAGCAGAGATCTTAAAGCATGCTACTTCAGGAGATATAACTGGAGAAAAGGATTGGGTTGTTGGCTATGCATCTGCTAGATTTTTTAAAACATAAGACCATCTAGTTTTTAAATTATAGAATTAACATAAAATATGATGATTAAAATGAAGCTAAAATCATACTCTTCAGCAATATTATTGGGATTCCCTATTCCTGAATCATCTAATCCATATATAGCAGTTCCAATAAAAGAAGTTACATTAAATATTAACATAAATAAATGCAATTCACCTCTTGTTTATTTAGAAAATTTTCCAAATGAACTAAATGAATATATTAAAAATTTCTGGATTAAACTTAACAATGGACTTGATGAAAGATTATGTGCAAATATTAAACTTGAGAATGATTTTAAGGATTCTACATATTCTGGTTTATATTCAGTTACAACATCATTGCTTCTTTATGCACTGGGAAAATATAATAATGAAACGTTAAGCGAAGAGGAAATCATTGAACTCTCAAGGATAACAGACAATATACAAGATCCTTCATGGGCAGCAGTGCTAGATTCATTAAGGTATTCATCTATAACAGGTAACACAGTTGTGTATAGAAATGATGAAGAAAATTCAACCCTAATTAAAACAATCTTCCCGATAAAATTTGATAAAGTAATTACTTTAAGGCAAAGATTAACTAAAGAAATGCTGGGAAATGATGTCTATGGAGCTATAATACACTTAATGGGAATATCAGTGTTGGAAGCTTCAATTAATATAAGAGAATTAAATAACTTTAATAAGGTCTTTAATAAATTCAGGATTATAACAGATTCTCTATCACAAATAGTTTGGGATTTAAAGACATCAGATAATTGCTTTTATGTACCAGGACTTCCAAACACTGCAGAAAAAATATGTATAGAAAATTTCTAACTTATTTCTAGCCATATACTAGTTTTCTAAATTATTGGTATTATATCTATTTTATATAAAATAGAATTAAAATTATGAAGAAATTATAGATACCTAAGGAAATCTTTTCTTGCAAATCAGATTAATGAGGAATTTATGAATAACAGAATTTAACGCAAAAAATAAAACAAAATAACCATTACCTATTTTTTGGGGAAAAGATTGGGCTGCAATAAAGTTGTTATAAAACTTGGAGGAAGCTTAATAACTGATAAATCAAATCCGCATACAGTAAATTGGGAATCTTTAAATGATGTAATAGATCAAATAGCGAGATTTCATAATAAATATGACTCTAAGATAGTATTAGTTCATGGTGGGGGTAGTTTCGGACATTATGAGGTCGAGAGGATTAAGAAAAACAAATCAATTATTGATAAGGTAGCAACTTCTGAAATACAAGAGTCTATGTTAACATTGGCCTTGGCAGTAATAAAATTACTTGTTAATTCGGGTATACCAGCATCGTTACATCCTGCTCACACAATCTGCAATACAAATAATGCGAAAAATTGCAATTATATGCCAATTATAAGAGATTTGAATAATGGTTTAATCCCGGTTACTTATGGAGATGCGATTTTTGATAATGAAGGCAAAATAATTAGTGGTGATGATTTATCAGTAGAGATATCAAATATAATAAATTCTGATTGTTTATTTTTTGCAACAGATGTGGAAGGAATATTAGACGAAAAAGGAAATCTAATAAAAGAAGTAAACAAGAATTATAAAATAACTATAATCAATAGGGCACAATTTGATGTTACAGGAGGTATTATAAGTAAAATTAATAAGGCATTTAATTCAAAATCATCAAATATAAGAATATTATCTGGGAAAAAATTGTTTAATGCATTAATAGGTGAAGATGTTGGTACAAGAATCATAAATTAAAGAGACTTCACCACTAAATTTTTTGAAACTTAATTAAATATAAAACTAAGATAAAAAAGGAAATCTAAACCATTAATTATTATAGATTTCCTAATTATAAAAATCTCTATATATAGAGACTTTTAAATACTATTAATATAATTCTGAGAAGGGGGAGTAAAGTGGAAAAGAATAAAGTTTTTTTAATATTCTTTTTAATATCTATCATTGGTATCATTACATCTTCAATATCTTTTTATTATGTTTATAAAGCTAATAGTTCCCCTCCTGCCTGCTATTTTTCTGGAAACCTATCTCAAACAAGCATTTCATTAGATTGTTTAAAAGTTTTAAAGAGTTCCTATTCTTCACTGCAAATAAAAATAGGAAATATCGTTATTAAAGAAAATTTAGACATATTAGCAATGATCTATTTTAGCATAGGTTTAATCTTTTCCCTACTAGTGTTAATTAAATATTCAATAATTGGAGAATTAATTTGGTCAATAATAGGATTCTTATTTGTACCATATTTAATTTATTTAGAAATATATAAAATTAGATCAATTTGTATTTATTGCACAACAATGCATATACTGATTATATCACAACTAATTTTATCTATTTATTTTTTCATAAAATTATCTAAAATTTAATTTTAAATTCAAAATTTAAAAAAGTTATTTCTGTTTTGCTCTATTTCTTAAAGATACCAGCGTTGCATAAGCTATAACTACAATACCCACTAAGCCAAGTAAAAATCCTAGAATTATTGATAAATAGGAAGGCCATAGAATTATTCCTACAACAGCATAACCTATTTTTAATTGGTTTGTATAATTATTAATCAAACTAATTGTTCCATTAGTCGTAGATGGGGCAATCCACGTTCCGTTATATCCAGCTTGAGCTAAGGTTTGGTTATTCAGTAACAACTTCAAGGGATTTGTTGCATTATAAACTAATATTTTTCCTGATGAAATCTCAATGCTTAAACTTTGATTTGGTAACAATAAATAAACAGTCGAATTAATTTGTCTTTGGGCTTCTCTTATTGAATTAGAAAATGTATATTGCAATACATATGGTGATACCAAAAACAACAAGATAATTGCAACTGCTATTATTACTATACCTATAGTAAATAACCTCCTTGCATTGGGCATTTAAATTTACCTCAGATTTTAAATAAAGAAGAAAGATTATAAATAGATAGTTTTTTATTATTTACTACTCATTAAAAAACCTGAAAAGCCTAAAGCCCATATCAGATTGGGATAAACAATTAATCTTTCCATTCCCCCATAATCTATTGGCCCATAAATTTTTAATATATATAAAATTAAAGAAATTAACCCTATTGAGCCCATTATTGGCCAAAGGTAATTTTTATTTGATCTATAAGTAAAAGCAACATATGAAGAAAGGGACGAAAAAAGGAAAACTACAAGTGACATTAAAGTATGCAAATGATATGGAGAGGTTTCAGGAAATATTCCAACACCCGCAGCTCCAATTCCAGATAAAATTAAGAAAACTTGCAAAATCTTATTTTTCAAAAAAAAGCTAGATATTATCAATAGTAAACCCATGATTATAATAGATGTATTAAAAATATAGGCAGTAGAGCCTACACCTAAATCACTTATATAGTTTTTGGAAACACTATATCCAGGATATAGTGCCTCTGATACAATCATAAATAATAAAAATTGGGAAACACCTAAAAAGATAAGAATTCCAGATAATTTTTCTTTATTCATATTTGTGCACCATATCTTATACATATGATTAAAAATATAAATTTTTGTTTAAATTTCAAACATTATTATTTTACTACAAAAATTAAAATCTATTAGCATGAAATTTTGGAAAATTTCTACACTTAATAATCTTAGTTATTTATTTTTGATCTAATATTAGTGGGATTTATGTTATATATTTTTGATATAGTAATATTTAAATATTACTTATTTTTAATAAATCATGGTGAGACATAGGTGGGTGCATTAGCAAATACAGCTATGAATACTCTTTTTTGGGAAGCAGGAGTTATGACTTTAATAATAGGTTTTGTTAATATAGGAATTGGTGGGAACAAAATAAATCCAAAGGATTTTGGTATAGTGATCCTAAGCGGTGCATTAATGGAAACTCTAGCCTTATCTTTCGTTATAGAAGATAGAGCAGTATTTGATGCTACAGTTGCTGCTGCATTTGTGTTACTTTTATGGATGATATCAATAGCTTTAATATTAGGGGGAACAAATCTTTATGTTATTCAACATGCATTATGGTTTACTGGAATATTATTCTTTGGGTTTGCAACATATACAGCTTACCTTCATCTAATATTCATAACAATAATATTGTATCTCTTAGTTCCAGTAACAGTTTTTCTATCTCTTCACGGATATACTGGAAAAGCAGTATATGCTAAAATAGCAGGATATTGTTCAGCAATTGATGGATTCCTATTTTTAGTTTTAGCATTTACTGGAGCAATAGGAGTTGTATTACCTTAAATTAAAAAATAAAATTTTTATTTTTTATTAAGGGATTTATCAGATCTATGATTTTATTGCTTTTGGAAATCTTATCAACATAAGCAATATAACTATAGCTATAGCGGAAGCAGCTGTTAAATCGCCTATCATTCTTAACCAAATTAGGTTTTGAACTATTTGTAAATTCCAGAAGCCAATATGACCGTTTGGAGTAGTTAATGTTTTTATATACCAAAATCCATATTTTAATTCATAAATCCATTGTAATATACCTAATGGTAATAATGAGATCAACGCCTGTAAATAAAAGCCAACAGTATATACTATTGATGCTATCGATAAATACTTTAAATCTCTCTCATTAAATCCGCCTGACAATGTATATGCGACTACCCACATTAATATGGTTGGCAATCCATATGCCAATGGAAATGCTAAATGAGCATGTGCCATGGTAAATTGTAGATCATGAGTAAAGTAATTAATTATAGGTGCATTTATCAAACCTGCCCCAAAAACTGTTACTCCAACACTACCTCCTATTCCTGCCGCTAAAACAAAAGTAATTAAGGTCTTTTGGAATTGATTTAATGCATTTCCCTTATTTCTTCTGGCTGCTAATATTACATATGCCATGGCCATTCCTAATGGTATTGCCTCTAACACGCTAAGGATAGCACCTATGTACATCCAAACAACTGGAAATCCTGTCCAATAATAATGATGTGCAGTACCAATCATTCCAGTTAATATTTCTGTAACTGCATCTATCGTTACAACAACTTTTGCAAGACCAGCTGGAATTAGACCTTGCAAAACCAAAAGCAACGTTAAAACAGCTATAACTATTCCAGGCCAGAAACCTTCAACATTGGCATGAACAAATATCCATCTGAAAAATTCATCCTCAGTGAAATATGGCCATGGTTTTACTATAGGTAATGCACCAATAAATATACCTATTGCATCACCAAGAAGTAAATATGATAAAACTTTTGAAAATGGTTTTAATAGATCAACAGTTATTTTAGATGCCTTATAGAAAAGATATGAAACATATAGCAATAGGGCAGTAATTAGGATAAGCCAGAATGATCCTACCTCGATAACATCTCTTCCTTCTGCACCAAATATAAACCACCAAGGTGAAGGTATTAGTTGTAAATAACTTGCCCAAACTCCCAGTAGGGAACCGAGAGCAGTAAATATTCCTAGAGCTATTATAATTATCATTGTTTTTCTAGATATCTTTAAGCCAAAATAAGGTAAAACAAATAGAGAAAACATAACCCAGGTTAATGAAATCCAATATATTGCAAGCCAAATATGAAGAGCCCTTGCTACATTAAATGGTAAGAGAGAGAGCAAATCTAATCCATATAAATTCGGCGTTGAATATAAATGCATAACATAAGCACCTAATAATCCTTGGACCCCTGAGCCTATAGCAGCAATAAGCATAACCCAAAGTGCCAATTTCTGATCTTTATTTGGCTTTGGAAGATCAACTTTTACAACTGGATCATTCCAATGTGATAATAATTCCCTAATTATATATACTATAAGAGGTATGCCAACAGCAAAAATAGCCCCAACCATTGCAAAGGTAGAAAAATATGCGTTATTTGTTGGAGATGTTAAACCAATTGTATAAGGAAATCCATTAGTATATCCCATCATAGATATTAATGCAGACCATGTGAAATAAGCGGTTAAATCTTGAATTACCGTTTTATTTGTTATCAAATCTGGTTTTAATCTATATTGTGAAGAATTTGGACCTAAATAAATAGAATAGTAATTAATAGCATAATAATATGCATTACCAAATTGATTGCTAACTACTATGGTATTATTTTGTTTATAATACGTTGGGTCTAAATAGTCTTTTATCTCATTTAATTCTGTTGCATTATATGATGAGGGCATGTTGTTTTGAGATACTGGATCCAAGTAAGTCTGTTTTGCTATAGAATCTTGCATTAATCTTAGAGTATATCCAGTAAAGTCAGTACCAAAATATGCACCCATTCCTTCAATGCTTCCATAATCCATTAATCCATATTTTTGGAAATAATACTTCCCCATAATTATTTGCTGTTTTGTAAATAGAACAGTTCCATTTTGAGTTATAACCTCGTTAGGTACTGGTGGGAAATTTCTAAATGTATATGCATAAAGAGCAAATGCAAATATGAACACAAATATTACTGCAATCAACACTAACCTTGTACTATTATTTTGCATTTGGCTCACCAAGTTGTAATAATAATTTTTATCTATATAGATTAAATCCTAATCTTTTAGGAATTTTCAATATAAATTATTAGCCCTTTCTCGCTTAATTATTTTGGTGATCAAATTGGTATACTTAACAAAGGCAAAAATTAAAATTTATAGAGATGATTGCGAAGTAACAAATGAAATTTATGAAAAAGGATTAAGATTTAAGCATTTAAAGGTAAAACCAGGAATTGATGAAAGTGTACACATTATAAAGTTTGAAAAGCCTATAGAAAAAGAAACATTAAAGGGATTTAAAAATGTATTTGAATTAAATGAATACACAATACTAGTAACAGCTAAGAGCTGTAGCGCATGTAAATTAATGTCATTGGTAAATCTATTGATCCTTTCTGCTGAGCCCGATAGCAATAACAGCATAACTTATACTGTATTGGCAAAAAGCAATCAGCTAAACGAGGCTATAGAAAAATTCAAAGAAAGTGGATTAAGAGTAGAAATCATTAGTAAAGAAAGGCCTAAAAACACAGATTTAAGTCAGAAACAAATAAGAGCAGTATTAACAGCATATAAAATGGGATATTTTTGTAAAGATAGAAAAGCTACTTTAACTGAAGTTGCTAATTCCCTTAATGTAAAACCGTCATCATTAGAGGATGTATTAAGAAAAGGATTAGAAAAAATATTGACAAGTTATTTTTTAGACCAAGGTTTAATTGATGAAGATGATGTTGAGATTTATTGGTGTTAAGAACAAATTATATAACATAATCCCTATTAAAATAAACGATAGGCTTGAATACATTCCAATTTTCCCTATTTTCTTTATTTCTTTTACATTCCTTAATTTTTCCCCAGATAATATTAGCGCTGATATAGGAAAAGTGTATAGTAAAATTAGATCATAATAACCTAATAGATAAGTTATAGCGATTCCAAGAGATATTATAATCAATGGATATCCTATCGTACTTACCTTATCAATCTTTCTAAAAGGAAGTTTATATTCCACAATAACTGAGAGAGTTAGTGTAAAAATTATCCATGACAAAATTATTAAAAATTGTTCTACATTTATATTTGATATCATTAAGAGCCATATTAGAGATAAAGAGGCAATAAATGTACTCCCTATTATGTTAGATAAAACAAATTTTTTCTTAAAAGAAAATATTAAATATAATATTAATAAAGAAATTGGCATAATTAAATAAAAATTGTTTAGCTTTAACATAATTATGTAAGGTATAAACAGTATAACTAACAATATTAAATCTTTTAAATTTAATTTGGTAACTTTTAATCTTAAATAATTAAATGCATATATATCTATAATTCCATTTATTAACACTAATGGAACAAATATGGATATTTTTCTTGCTAGTCCTATAGCTAATGCTAAGGAAAGTATCATAGAAGACATTAAACCATGCGCCATAGGTCTCTTTTCCATGATCCCACAATATTACAAAAAATAGGTAATGTAAATATGGTTTAACCTAATATATTAGGTTTTTAACATTGTAATTTACATTAAAAATTCAATTCAAATAGCTATCATGTATAATGTTTTATTTAATTTTTAATTAAATTAAAAAAAGGTTTTATAGCTAAGAAAGCATATTAAATATTGGGTGACAAAAGTGGGAAATGTAGAATTTCCTAGTAAAGAATGGTCTGAGATATTCTGTAAAAAAATAAATGAAAATAATAACTATAAAAATGCAGCTAAGGGATGGAAATGGCCATTGATGTTTAAAGTTATAAAATTGCCAGAAGATTTACAGAAAAAATATCCAAGCGGGACTATTGGAATTAAGGCAGACCTGTTTGAAGGTCAATGTAGGGGAATTGAATTTTATGATGATGCAAGCAAAGGTAATGCTGATTTTGTTTTAACTGCAGAATACAATGATTGGATGAAAATACTTACCGGTGAACTTAACCCTGTTACTGCAATTTTGCAAGGAAAATTGAAATTAGAAAAAGGATCTATGGCTACTGTTATGAGATTTCCATCTGCTGCAGTTGAATTAGTTAAATCAGCACAAGAAGCTTCTAAATAAATCAATATATTTTGCTTAATAATTCTTTTATTTCCTCAAAACTAGGAGTTATTGGATTAAATGCTAAATCAGGGTCTCTTAATGCGAGTTCTGTAATTTCTTCAATTTTTCTCATATAATTATTTTTATCAATACCAATATCTCTTAACCTCAAAGGTTGACCAATTTTATTATATAAATCTATTAAATGATCTTTTAAATTATTCCTTTCTTGAAATCCATCTATTTTTTCTAATACAATTTTTATCTCATCATATTTTGATCTTGCAAAGTCGCTTTTATAATTATATTCAATAACATATGGCATTATTATTGAAACTGCCATTCCATGGGGTATATCAAATAATGATCCTAATGGGTGGGCTATAGCATGAACAAGCCCAACCCCAGAATTTGAAAAAGCAATACCTGATAATGTTGCAGCTAAATGAAGATTAGCAAGGGATTCATCACTACGCGTCATAACTGCATCAGGTAAATATTTAAAAAACATTCTAGCAGATTGAATTGCTAGACCTTCAGTTAATGGATTCGAGTTTATAGCTACAATCCCTTCTAAATCATTTGCTAAACCATCTATAGCAGTTATTATAAGTTGCTTTTTTGGGAGAGTCTTTAAAAAAGTAATATCTAATATACTTTCATACGGAACCAACTCATAGTTTCCAGAAGCGTATTTTATTTCATTATTATTTTCCTTAATTTTTAATACATAAGCAAAGCTTGCATCGCTCCCTGTTCCAGATGTAGTAGGTATTACAACAAGCAATGGTTTTTTATTTTCTATATTTAAAGATAAAAAGGGAGAAATGTCTTGGCTATTTATATCAGGCCTAAGAATTTTAGCTCTCAGTATTTTTGAAACATCTATTACGCTACCCCCACCTATGGAAACTATCAAATCAGGAACATAGCCTCCCATAGATTCAATAATCTTGTTTACAATATCAATATTTGGCTCGGGAATTATTTCTGAATATACTTTTATATTAATACCATTCTTAGTTAGCTCATTAACAAGACTAACAAATGAGTCTGTTTTTTCAATAATTTTATCTGTTACTATTAAAAAATTCTTTAAATTTAACATTGTGGACAAATTTAATAATTCTTCTGATGCATTTACATTATAAGCAATTCTCCTCGGCATAGAAAATATTACCATGATCTAACACCTATGAGGGGATTTCCACTCCTTCAAGCCATATACCAGCTAATATTTCAAAGTGAGGAGGTATTGCATTTTTATCAATAACAACATTTATTACTGATGATTTTTCATAACTAATAGATCTTTCTAAGGCCTTTCTTATCTCTTCAGGTCTTGTAACATATTCTCCATGGCATCCCATAGCCTCTGCTATTAAATCATATCTAATATCAGAAAATTCAACGCCAACATATCTTTTACTGTAATATAGTGTTTGACCTGATTTAATCATACCCCATGAACTATCATTAAGTACAATAAAAGTTATCTTTAGATTTTCTCTACAAACAGTCTCTAGTTCAGCTATGTGAAATCCAAAAGCACCATCACCGGTAATCACATAAACTTGTTTATCTGGATTTGCGAGCTTTGCAGCTATTCCATAAGATATCCCTGAGCCTAAATGACCAGAATCACCACTAGCGGAACTCAAGTAAGTTCTAGGAACATATATTTTATTTAAATACGAGGCCCATACTGTTGTGTTACCTCCATCTATTACTGAAATTGAGTCCTTTGGGAAGAATTCTCTTACTTCTCTAACAACTCTTAATGGGTGAATTGGTATTGAATTGGAATAGGATAAATCTTCCATACCTTTCAAATACTCAATTTCTGACTTTTTATATTCAGCCAATTTTTCAGGATATTCTTTTTTAGGCGAGGTATACTTTTTTACTGCATCTAATAATTGTGATAGAACCACCTTTAAGTCTCCTACAATACCTATATCAACAGGTCTGTTTAATCCGATATCATCTCCAGTTATATCAATATGGATCGTTTTTTGTTGCCTAAAGTCACCCCATGCTGGAGGTTTACCCCAATAATCAAGATCGCCCAATCTTGATCCAGCTATTAACGCAACATCTGCCTCCGATTGTGCAGCCAAAGCGCCTGGTAATGATGGCAATAATAAAGAAGGATAATCTTCTGGTATGCTTCCCCTTCCTCCTATTGATGTAGTTACAATTGCTTTCAAATAATCTATCAATTTAATAGCTTCTTCTGTTGCATTTGATCTTAATACACCTCCTCCCAAATGTATTAATGGCATTTTTGCTTTAGCTAAAATCCTAGCTGCCTCATCAATCAAATTTGGATCCCCTGCAGGACCCCTTATTGATCTATAATTTTCAGGCTTTAACAAATAAACATCATTTTCATCTCCAGTTTGATATAAAACATCTACTGCTACATCCAAGTGAACAGGTCCTGGTCTTCCAGTTAAGGCTTTTCTAAATGCCCATTGTAATAATTCTGGAATCCTGTTCCAATGGGAAATATATGCATTCCATTTTGTTATTGGCTTTAATAGATTTATTTGATCTAATGCTTGCATTGAGCCATGATCTGGATAGGATTTCCATGATTGATTTTGTGCTGTAATTATGATCATAGGTATTCCTTCAGCAAAGGCTGGATATACTCCACCTATAAGATTTGCAGCTCCTGGACCAACAGTTGCAATAACAACACCTGGCATGTTTGTTATTCTGGCATAACCATCAGCAGCATGGGCAGCGGCAGCCTCATGATGAAATGTTATGAATTTTATTTTATCATCATTATAAAAAGCATCTAATAATGGATATAATTGATCTCCAGGTACACCAAAAACATACTTAACTCCCTCATTAACAAGGATTCTTTTAATTAATTCACCACCTGTAATTTTAACCATATTAACACCAATTTATAAATTATTAAAAAGAGATTATATACGTTATAGTATACAGTTATTCATAATAATTATCAATTAGAAATTAGATCTCTTTTTATTTGACCTGTAACGCAGTGTATACCTCCTCCTCCTTTAACTATCTCATCTATTTTAATTTCCAAAACATCAACAGCATTTTCTTCTAAAACTTTTCTAATAGGATCGCATCCCTCCCCAATTAATATTTTATTTGGCTCTAAAGCTACAGTATTTAAACATAACTTTGTTTTTAAGTTGGTAGAGATATCAGAATATTCTACAGTTATTATGTTAAATCCCAAATTTTTAAGTTCATTGGCTACATCCCATGGAAACATTTGCCTTATTGTAATAATTGTATCTTCGTTTATTTGAGATACATATTCATCAATATGGATCCTAGCGATAGGTGTTTGTATTACAAATATATTATTAAATCCCATATCTCTCAGTAAAGAAATGAAGGATTCAACTCCGCTCTTATTATTTCTTTCTCCTATTCCTACAAGAGCTACATCTTTCCTTAATATTAATGCATTTCCACCTTCAAATATTTCATTATTTTGCATTTTCTTAACTATTGGCACATTTAGTTTATTTAAATATTCTTCGTATACTTTTTCTTCTCCCCTCCTTACATCATATTTAAAATTAGCTATTATTGCTCCCTTTGGAGTCATTAAAAATGGATCTCTAGCATATACCCCATTTGGCTTATCCTCAAGATCTTGAACTAGATTTATTTTTACCCCTTCTTTTTTATATAAATCTATTAAATCAGTTATTTCCTTTTTAAACTCATTTGGATCTACAACTGAAGAAAAAAGATAACTACGGTAATTATTTTCATTTACGATTTCCAGCTCTTTCCCAGGGACATGCATCATTATTTCTCTTAATTTCCCTACCTCTGAATCTAAATAAATCATGCACCTCATTCCTCCCTCCAATATCATTAATAGCCTAGGGAATATTTAAAATAGCGCTAAAATTTAGATTGGTTTTATAAATACTATTTAATATCTTTAAAAAGAATATAAAATCCAGCTGTAGCAATTGAATATAAAACAGATGTTATAAAAAATGGTAAATTTAAATAACCTAAATAGAAGAAATATCCTCCTATAGAAGGACCTACAGATCTTGGTATGGAATCTAAAAAATTTATTAAACTTTGAGCTCTAGCTCTTTCTTCACTTGGTATCAATTTCATAACAAAAGAACTAAAAATTGGACCAGTCATATTCATAAATGAATTTCTTACGATAAAAATAATTGATGCTTGATAAAAATTTTTTGAAAATGGAAGCAAGATTAGCAACACAATCCCAATAATATGAGTATAAACTATTGATTTAACTTTACCAAAGTATTGAGAAATTTTTGGTGAAAATAAAGTTGAAACTGCTAAGACTCCATTTGAAATAGCAAATATGGGACTCATCTGAGATGCAGTCATACCAAATTTTAGGTAAAACCATAATGATATGATAGGCAATATCAATCCTGCTCCAAGACCAACGAATGATTCTATTGAGAATTTTAATACGTTTTTTATTGATTTAAGCCTAAAATCTACCCTACCTGATCCTTTATATTCTTCTTTAACAAAAGAAATTAAAATTGTAGAAGTTAAAAGAATGAATAAGTTAAATAGAATAACAAGTCTTAACCTAATAAATAATGGAAGCATTGCACCAAATATTGATAAAAATGTATTTAATGAGTAGGACAAGCTATAATTTTTCTCAAGATTTTGTGATTTTTCAGCCATTAATGCACTGATTAATCCTCCCCCACTCATAACACTTATAATTAATAAGCCAAATGGAAATCTTAGGAATAGTAAAAAATAACCAAATATACTAATGCCTCTATTTATTATTGCTAATTTCTTTCTTCCGTAAGCATCACCTAAGGATGCATAAACCAATGAAAGAAATGAACCAATTAACATCTGGCCAGTTATTAAAAAACCAATTTGAGCAGAATTCAAACCTAGCTCATTTAGATATAAAGGGTTAACTAATTGAGATGATCCAAATATAATGCCATTTATTGCCATTGATGAAATTAATAGTATCTCATCTTTCTTCATTATTCTCTAGCCTGCTTTGAGACAAAATAATCTTATTTTTATTCGTTAATATCTTTTACATCAATGTTTTAAATTAAATAAGTTTATATAACTATGCCTTAATGCTAATTTTGTTTCAAATTTTTTGCCAAAAAATTCAGAGTTAAATTAATTGTTTAAGAAATTAAAGGATTAGAATGCCAAGTTAATATACGAAAGCATTAAAAAATTATTCTTATATAAAACGTTATGCGATTAAATTAAATTTTATTGTATATAAAGAATTTCATAAAATTTATTAGTTTTATTCTTATATGATAATAAAAATTAAAATCTATATAATTTATAATAATTCATAATATTAGTTTATGCGAGTTATTTTTCTTTAGAGAATGAAACTTTTTTTCCTATTACCTATTGTTAAAATTAAATATAAAATCATAGAAACAAAGAAAGAAACAAAATAACTTATATCAGCTCCGCCTAGCATTTTAGCAATAATTCCTTCATATGATAAGCCATAAGACGTTAAATTCATAAATGGCAAAGATATAAGCAATGCTACTATATAAGATATTATTGGCTTATAATCATTATCTATTGGATCTAATCTAATCCTTTTTCTTATAAAAAATGAAGCTATTAAAATTCCAGCCCATGGCATAATCCAATAGTCTAACGTTAATAGAAAGTTCTCATAATACATTTCAAACCCTATCACGCTTCCTATGTATGCTAATAAAAATCCTATAATTGCACCAGCCAATGCGGCATAAACCCTTTTAAATTTATAACTCAATGTTTGGGCTGATAAAGAATTGGAATAAAGATTTAATGCATTTGCTGATAATCCACCTAATACAATAGATATCAATGCTATTACTGATAAATATTTCCCTATAACCTGCGAAGTTGCTTGCATAATATTTAAGCTAGGATTTCCTGATGCTATATAAATTACTGTACCCGCAACTTCTGTCCAAATTCCAGCTATTGCACTTCCTAATGTAGCATATAATATAATTTTTTTCATGCTCGTATTTTCTGGTAAATATCTGGTATAATCACTAGCATAGGGGGCCCATGACACCATGTATGAAAAAACTCCTGCAAAAACTATTGCTGCCAAATAAGGTGAAAATATTACATTTTTATTATAATTTAACATAATACTTCCATTTATTTTTTCTAAAGAAATAATAATCAAAAAAAGAAATAAAGCACCCAGTATTATTGACATGGCTCTTTCAAAACTATGTAACATATCAATTCCATATATTCCTATAATAGCCATTATTACAACATTTATTAACAGAGAAGCATAATAAGGTATTTTTACTATTTCAACAAGTGCTTGAGCACCTATTATTACATTAACAGAGAACCAACCAAGAGTTGAAAGCCATTGTGCAAAAGAAAATACCTTATTTATTTTTTTCCCATATACTGTTCCTGATATCATCATTTGTGGCAAGCCAAACTTAGGGCCCATTGAAGACAAAAGTCCAACTATAAGACCAGCAATTATATTAGAAAATATAACTATAAAAATTATCCATGGCAAAGGGAGGCCATATAAAAAGCTTCCAAGGGCAAAATCTGCAATTGTTAAATTAGATGCAAGCCATATTATAAAGATTGATATTGGTTTACCATGCCTTGATTCTTTTTCTACTCTTTCAACCCCCCTCCATTCTATTGACAAATTCTCACCTAATAGAGAACAACTGTTCTCTAAGTATAAAAATTTTTATTGATATACTATAATAAAAAAGGATTAATTTGATAACTTTTTAATTTTTTCTAAATATTCTGCAACATCGTTTAAGCCAAGTCTTTCTAGGGTTGATTTCTTTATATAACCTGTTTCTTTATCCCAACCAAATCCTTCATATGATTCTTCTAAAAGCTCTTTTGGTTTTTCTACTTTTAATCCTTTTGCAGGACCAGACTCTATAGGAGTTATAACCCTCTTTGGGAGCATATCATGAGATTTTTCCAATCCTTCTCTAATATTAAATGCCCTCTTCAAATTCCATGATCTTTCACCCGCTTCAAATATTTGCATTGGTGTCAATTCAATACCTGTTAGTGATGAATATAGGGTAGCCAGCCTTTTTGGCGACAATGAACCAGTTTCAGTAGTAGCTGCATAGAAGTTGCAATAACCTAAGGAATTAATTACTTCACCATATAAAGCTATAACCCTATACGCTTTTCCTCTGTTAACTCCCACTTCTTCAAGCCTATCTGGTAACGGCCAAGGAAGACCAACCTCTCTTAAACCACTATCAACACCCATCATATCATAAGATGGATATATGGGATGTTCATGGCAGGCTCCTCTAGGACCTACAGCATATTGTATTGCTAAAAACTTAGATTCAACTCTTGGATCATGAGCAGGAAATTCCAAGCCTTTTACATGATTTACAAGATTCTCGGATCCTTTACCTATTTTTTTAGCAGCCCAATAGCTTCCTTCAGCTAATAAATTACCGAAGCCCTTTCTGTAAGCTATCATGTCTACTAATTCTAAAAATGTATCAGCATCTCCCCATTTTAACTTTATTCCACCTGTTTCTTTATCTGTAATCATTCCCATTTCATATGCCTCTATAGCCCATGAGATTGTATGACCCAACGTAATGGTGTCCATACCATAATTATTAGCCAGGTAATTATATCTAATTATAGCTTCCATGTTTCCAATCATGGGCATTGCGCCTGCCATATCAGCAGTTTCATATTCTGGTCCTTCGCTTGGTGGAGTAGAATAATTTCCTGCTGCAACATAAGAATACCTGCTGCAACCTATTGTACAACTATAACATGCCCTTCTCTTTATCATATAGTTATTTTCCAAATAATCAGCCGATATTTTATTTGCCTTCTCAAAATAACCAGTTCTGAAGTTTTGTGTTGGCAACCCCCCCATAGCGTTTAATCCTTTTAATCCTCCTATAGTCCCATGTGCACCCATGGCTCTATTACTTGGATCATTTATTATAGCATTTTCAGCTTCATAACTTAATGAGAGGAACCTTTCTGGGTCATATACTTTAACACCATATCCTCCAGCAGCAACAATTGCCTTTAATTTCTTTGATCCCATTACAGTACCTCCACCACTTCTGCCTGCTGCTCTATCATAATCATTCATTATTGATGCATATCTAACTAAATTTTCTCCAGCTGGACCAATTGCAGCTATGGAAACATCTTTAGCTCCAATTTCTCTCTTTAATGTATCTGTTGCTTGATGAACTGTCATGCCCCATAGATGAGAAGCTTTTCTTAACTCTGCCTTACCTCCTTCTAAATATAAGTATACAGGCTCATCTGATTTTCCTTTAATAACTATCATATCGAAACCGCTGAATTTTAAAAATGGTCCAAATTTACCTCCTGACCTTGTTTCTCCCCAGAAATTAGTTTGTGGAGATTTAAAAGCCCAGAATATATTACCGCTTCCTGGAGCTAAGGTGCCTGTCATTGGGCCTGCTGTTGCTATTAATAAATTATCTGGAGATAATGGATCTGTTAATGGTTCTTGCTCATCCCACATTAATCTAGCAGCGAAACCAAGTCCTCCTATATATAATTTAGGCCAATCTTTTTTGAGTTCATCGACAACGATTTTTTTCTTAGTTAAATCAACCCTCAAAATCCTTCCAGTATAACCATACCATTCATCCATTTATATCGCCTCCCTTGTTCTTGGAGAAGGATAAGGAACTATTGGAACCATGCCTTTTTTCTGAAGCTCTGCAAAGAAATACCTTTTATAATATGCTGCATCGTTAGCTTCTATATATGCTAAAGCATTTTCAGGACATGCCTTAACACATTGAGGATCTCCACCACATAAATCACATTTAACTGCTTTCTTTTCTATATGATCTAAGGTAATAACTCCATAAGGACAGACAACTATGCAATTTGTACATCCATCACATTTATTTCTATCTATTAAAACTGCAAATGTGTTCGGGTCTCTATATATTGCATTTTCAGGACAAACCCCAGGCATAGCACATAACCCGCATTCAATACAAAAGGTAGGTGCATCTAATGGTTCGTTTTCAAGTCTAACGACATGGATTGCCGATAATGATGGATCTATTATATTAAAATGCTGAAACGAACAGGCTTCTTCGCATCTACCACATCCAGTACATCTATCAGGAATTGCCATCAGCATCTTTACCAATAAAACCACCATAATTACTTAGTACTCCAAAAAATATAACTCTTATTATTTGTGTATTTATATCTTTTAAGGGATTTATTAGATAAAATTTAACATACTCTTTATATTTTTAAGAGCTTCGTTTTTTTCTTGTCTTTCCCCTCCTAATCTTATTATTAGGTCATTTATAATATCAAATTCTTGTTTACCTTCTCTTTCAATAACCTTATTAACTTTTCTCAAATTAAAGTCCTCAGATAAATAATGTCCATCTTTTTCTAGAAATGTAGATGAAGGGATAACCATTTTTGCTAAATATCTAGCAGTTGTATCAATTATTGGGCTTATTTCCGCTATAAATTCTATTTTACCTAATGATTTCATTAACTCCTCTCTTTTTGTTGACCATGTAACTAAATTGTTTCCTATTATTATCAAGACCTTTAGGTTTCCTATTTCATCAATTATTTCTTTATGTGTTTTATTTTCATTTTCTCTTTGAATAATATATAACGATTCAAGAACATCTCCATCCTTAATTAAAGGATTAATATAAACATTTCTATATGATGATTTCAAAATTAAATACAAATTGATTAATTCATTAATCATTTCTTCCTCTACTTCAACAAAAATCGATATGGGTAATTTATTTATATAGCTTAATACATTATTGGCCATATCTTCATATTGTTTCTCCACATTTATAGATTTAATTTTATCAAGAAACTCATTAATATTATTTACATGTTTATTAAGGTAATCCTTATCATATTTACCTTCTTTAATTAATTTTGCTTCAATTGCTCTGAACAAATTAATTAAACCTTTCTTTTCATTATATAAGTAAACATCTGATTGCTCATGAATAGATCTAAAGTCATCAATATCATCTATAACAATAAGATTTGATTTACCTCTTAACCAAGCTTGTCTAAACATAGATGATATTGCTGGATGATGTCTTTCTACATCACCAATAGAGATTATTGTGCCCATTTTTTCTATATCATTTAATTTTATAGGTTTTTCTTCTTTTATAATTGAATATAATTCTCTTATATTATTATAATTAAGATCAACTATGCTATATATATTATTAGTCTTTATCAATTCTTTTACTAATTTGTTTAACAAATAATATTCTTCAAGAGCTATTCTATTACTTATTACAAATCCAACGCTGTTTGGTCCATAATTTTTTATTGAATCTTGGATCTTATTTGCTAAAATGTTTAACGCTTCCTCATATTTTATCCTTTTCCAATTATTTCCTGATTTAAGCAAAGGTTCCATAATTCTATCATTGCTATAATATAAATTCTCCCATTGATATCTACCAACAATACAATTTGCAGAATATTTTAACTTTGTTTCATCACCTTTAATCATAACAGGTTTATCATTTGATATACCGACATTAACTGGGCACGTTGCTGAGCATAGAATACAAGAAGATTCAACAAATTTATTAGGACTTCCATAATTTATAACAAAAGAATCTTCTATAGCTCCGCTTGGACATACATCAATACAACTCCTGCAACTTATACATGAACTATTTCCTAATTTATCGTCTTCTGCAACAATTAAAGAATTATAACCCCTATTAACAACCCTCCAAACGAGCTTACCTATCACATCTTCACATACCCTGACACAATTATAACAATTAACGCATCTGTTCATATTTACATAAATATAAGGATGACTTTTGTCATAAAGTCCTTCATCTTCAACCTTTTTATTGCCGTCTAGCCCATATTTATTAAGCAATTCGTGAAATTTTTTATCAGGATATTTATCTTTATAACCTATAGGATAATTTTCAGCTAATAATTTCAAATTTTCTTTTCTTAGCATTTCAACATCAGGATCATCTGTAATTATTTCCATTCCATCGCTTATGTAGTTATTACAAGACGTAATTATTCCTTTTCCATTAACTTTGACTAAGCAAAGCCTACAAGAACCATAAGGATTTAGTCTTTCATCATAACACAGTGTTGGAACATCAATTCCATTATCTCTTAACGCGTTTAAAATAGTAATCTTTTTATTAAAATTATATTCAATACCATTAATTTTAACCCTCATCTTATCACCTCATTACCATATTTATTTAAAATTGAAAATACTACATCTCCCGTTCCAATTCCTAACCCACAAAGACTTGTATTCTTTAATGCTAACAATACATCATTTACTTCTTTCAATTCATTTTTCTCAAAATATCCCTTAGATATTAAATCCTTTAATTTCTTGGTCCCTAACCTACAAGGAGTACATTTACCACAAGATTCATAAGACGAGAATTCTAATATTTCATAAAGCAAATCGGCTATTTTTGTTTCATCATTGAATGCTATGATATTTCCATGTCCTAGAGATGAGCCTATTTCTTTTAATTCCTCATATCCAAGCTTTGTATTTAGTTCTTCTGGAGTTATGATCCCTGATAAGGGTGCTCCTATAATTAGACCCTTTAAATTACCTCTTTTTAAACCCCCCGCTTTCTTTATTATTTCATCCAATGTTATACCAAACTCTACCTCATATAATCCGGGTTTTTTAAATAATGAATTTAATGATATTAGTTTTGTCCCCCTACTTTTTGAAAAACCAAGATCATAATATTTTTTGCCTCCATTTTTTATAATATATGGTATGTTTGATATTGTTTCAACATTATTAACAACAGTAGGCTTGCCAAAAAGACCTCTTTCAGTTGGATAAGGAGGTCTTGAATTAGGTTCAGGTCTTCTACCCATAATAGCATTTATTAAAGCTGTTTCTTCTCCAACTACATAACTTCCTTTTCCAATTTCTACATTTATTTTTGGAATTTTTTTACCATTAAAGTAATTTTTAATTTCTATTATAGCGTTTTTTATCCTTGAAATGCTTTTTGGATACTCTCTTCTTATATAGAAATAGATTTCCTTTGCGTTTATAGCATAAGCTGCTATTAGAGCTCCTTCAATAACTAAATATGGAGAATATTCCATCAAAAATCTATCGCTAAACGCTCCAGGATCTCCTTCATCTCCATTTATAATTAAATATCTTTCTTCTTCTTTTTGATTATATGCTGATTCCCATTTTAATCCTGTTGGAAAACCTGCCCCTCCTCTACCTCTTAAATATGAAACCTTTACTTCATTTATTACATCTTTTTGGCTTAAAGAAGTAATAGCATATTCGTATGAGCTCATACCACCCATTTTTATATAATCTTTTAATGAGTAAATGCCATTTTTCAAATAATTTCCCAAAACAGGCTCTTTAGAAATGATATCTATTAATGGCTTAGGATCTTCATTCGTTGAAGACGGTGAAGAATAGCATTTACCAAGACAATATGTCCTTGGATTTTGTTCCTTAGCTTTATTCCAATAATCCATATTTTCGTTTCTATTTACAAAACATGAAAGACCTCTGCAATATTCTTCTGGTAATTCTTTATCAGCAAATGCATAGAATGTATTAATTTCTTTTTTAGGAAGGTTAATTCTAACCATCTAGCTCACAAGTTTTTAGTATATTTCAGAAGATAAAAAAGATTAACATAAGATCAAGATTTATTTTTCAATTTTTCATTAATAAAATCAAGTTTGATTTGGTATCTTTTCCTTCTATGCCTTGGTTCAGCCTTTGAACTATGTCCATGACTACCTTTTGTGAATAAGATTAATCTACTTTCCTTGTTGTTCATAAGTAATGAAACATGCATTGCTAAAGATTGATCAACAAAACATCTATAATCTTGGTTACTATGTATTAGCAATAGAGGCGTTGTAACGTTTTTTATTGAATAAACAGGACTTTTCTTCAAATATTCTTCTAAATTATCGAATGGAGTTTTACCTATTTGATCTATATCAAACCAATAACCTATATCTGAGGCATAATAATCTGATATCCAATCTGCTATTCCATTTTCACTTACAGCCGCTTTGAACAAATTTGTTTTTGTTATAAATACATTAGTCATGAAACCTCCATAACTTATACCAGTAACGGCCATTCTTTCTTTATCAACATTATAATTGTTTATAACATAGTTTAGGAATTGCATTAATTCATTGAAATCTTCTTCTCCATATTTTCCTCTTATATCAGCAAATTTTTCCTCATAACTATCACTTCCTGTTGGATTTGCATATACTATTGCATAATTATTTGATGCAAATAATTGCATTTCTGGATAGAAATTGTAGCCATAAAATCCCTTAGGACCTCCATGTATAAACAAGATTAAAGGCTTTTTATCACTTCCTTCAGGCATTATAATCCATCCATCGATTCTCTTACCATTAACATTAATTACCTCATGTTTAGGCTCATATAATTTTACATCATTCAAATATTCGTTATAATGGGTTAATTGATAAGAGGTTTTACTATCATATAAATAAACCTCAGGACCCTTTATTGGTTCTGTATATGCATATACTAACTTATCATTATTTGAGCTACCAGCTATAACGTATCCATTTTTAATAACTTCTTCGAATCCATCATTTTTATAGATCATTATTTTAGAATAACCCATATCATAAACTATTAAAGCAATGGAACCTAAGAATTCACCTAAAATAGATACAATGTTTCTGTCAATTTTATTACAACTTAAACAAATAGCATTATTATCAATTTTATATAGTTTTAAATGACTAGAAATTCCTATTTCATTGTTATGCATTAAAGCGTATAAAGTATTGTTAATACAAGTCAGATAATCTATTGAAAAAGCCTCTAAAACAATGCTTTCTTCCTTGTTCTCTATGTTTATTTTGACCAATTTTTGTTTATTGGGGTCTCTAAAATCTATTGGTGTTGAATAATATATGGCTCCATTACATGAACTTATTGCATAAATATAATTATTTTCTGTTTTTATCTCATTTAAATGTCCTGAATGTATATTTATTAAATAAATGGTATAAAGATAATTACCTATTAAACTTGAATCATCTTTCCAAAATGGTAATCTATCTGAATAGTAATAATCGTTATCTTCATCATAAAATTTATCATTATTAGGAACTATTGCAATTAAATTATTATCATCAAACCAATCTAGTTGTATAACACCATTTTTGAACCATGCTATTTTTCTTGGTTCTCCATTTAAGTTATATAAATAAATGCCTTGACCTTTAGTTGTTTCACTCTCTTCCCTTCTACTTAAAAATGCTATCTTTTCTCCATCAGGTGACCATCTAGGGGACGAATCGCTTCCGCTAGTCAAAAATGCTTCTTTCATATTATTCATTATTATATGAATAAAGTTAAGATTTTTATTTTTGTCAACATCAGGTTTTGTATAAGATATCGCAATATTACCTTTTGAGGATATTTTTACTTCGTTAATAGTAGTTAAATTAAGGATATCATCAATAGTGAAAGACCTTTTGCTCAAAACCAAAGCATACACCCAGATATCTTTATTAATATAAAATTAAAAATTTATCTTAATATTAAATACCTTAATATATTTAATTATTAATATTAATCTACTAAATTGTAGTTCTAAAAATCATAAGGGTATTTTATATTCCATAAATAAATGAAACAATATTTTAACATATAAAATGCAAATGAAATAATCGAGAATAAAACTATCATAAAGTAATTCTATTATGTTCATATATACAAAACTAAGCAAAAAATTTAAATATCTCTACTAATTTTGTATATTTAGACCTAAACGGTGGGAATATGTTTAGGGGGAATTATTATAGATCAATATCTAAAAATATTTTAGTAATTATTTTAGTAATAATAGTTGTAGTAGGAGCATCAACAGCAGTATTGCTATCAATGAAAAAGGGGCCCGCAAAGCCGTCTTCAAAAAGCACAACAACTAGTACTTCAACGGTTCAAACTACTTCAACGACAAGTACCTCTACTTCAACGGTTCAAACTACTTCAACAAGTCTAACAACAAGTACGCAAAATATGCTATCACCGCCTCTTCCGGAAAGTTATTCTGCATTAACAAATTCTCCATTATTAATAACTATAAGCTCTGTACAAAATGGTTATTATGCAATATTATTTGATGGAGCTGGAAATCAGCAAAAAATCACATCTCAATATGCGAATTTGACATATATTTATCCAGGTCAATATTTGGTATACTATAACTTATATAATAGTAATGGAGAACTTGTGGGTAGTTCATCTAATAATTTAATAGAAATTTTAGTGCTGCCAAACATATTAAATTCTACTTACGCATCTTTAATTACAATACCTGTAATAACTTCTAATATAGGACCGGTAATAAATGAAGGAGAAAAGTTAACATTAAATGCTGGTTATTTACAACCTCCTTCAGGAATTAATATAACCATAAAAGAATACGTTTGGAATTTTGGAAATGGTTCTACACTAATAATCCCATCTTTAAATGCAACAGGATACGCTTT
The DNA here is from genome assembly GCF_000317795.1 of Caldisphaera lagunensis DSM 15908. NCBI lineage: Archaea > Thermoproteati > Thermoproteota > Thermoprotei > Acidilobales > Acidilobaceae > Caldisphaera > Caldisphaera lagunensis. The sequence goes on along the minus strand of NC_019791.1, from coordinate 816,395 downwards.
GCAAGTGTATAAAACGGGATCTGGTAATACCACATATCTGAAACCAAAGTTAAATCCCGTTAATGTAACCTATAGTCAACCTGGGTTATATTCAGTTAGCCTAACCATTGTAACAGAAAATATATCAAATGGGAAGGTTTATAATTACACTACATATAAAACTATAGCAGTAACCTCTAACAATGTAACATTTAACTTATATGCATCACAATCTGCAATACCTAACCAAGGAGTAATTGTAGATGCTGAAGTAGTTCCAGGAGGACCGTTTACATTTGATCCTGATTTATTCCCAGATACGGTTAGTAATGAAATAATAAACAACATTTATGGTGCATTATTGTGGTATTATCAATCAAGTACAACTAAATTTATACCTATGCTTGCAGAATACATACCAACTGTTGGTAATTGGTCAAACATAACTGCTAGATATTTATATGGAGCAATTTCACCAAATTATACAATTTACATATTTAAAATAAGACCTGGTTTAAAGGCATCTAATGGAGATCCTATAACAGCATATGATGTATGGTATAGTATGATAAGAGCATTAGTGTGTGCTGGTGGAATACCAGCTGGATCTGGAACAAATTTGGCACCCTTCACCGTTCCTAACTATACATTGTTTACATTTATAGTGAGTTCTCCAAATGATTCCTTGGGTGCTAAAGAGATAATAGACTCTGTTTCCTATGATAATGCAACAAACACAGTTACTTTTCATTTAATACAACCTGTTTCACCAGCATTTTTCTTCAATATGATGACAACATTTGATTATGTAATGGACGCAAAATGGCTAGAGAGCGTAGGTGATGGATTAAATTTAACAGGGTTATATGATAACAACTTCACTCAATTAGCTCAAGCATTTTATCAATATCAACAAACATGCATAGCTGGTAATTATAATACACAAGTTCAATGGCCATCATCAAATGCAGGTTTTACTGGACCATATTATATAGCATCATTTACACCTGGAGAAAGCGTTGTATTAAAGCCAAACCCATACTGGCCCAATAACATAACATACTTCCCAAAGCCTAATGATACCGTTATAGTAGATTGGGTAAAAGATCCAACAACTGCTATAAACATGCTAGCTAGTGGACAAGCTGATATAGTAACTTTTCCAAAAAGCACTCCTACTCAATATATACCCACATTGATGCAATTGCAAAGTCAAGGTAAGATAAAAATGTATTCTGAGCCTTCATTGAATGAGTGGTGGTTTGCATTTAATTTTAATATAAGTGAACCTTTACTAAAACAAATAAACCCATCTTATCATATTCCATCATATTACTTTGCAAACCCATTAGTTAGAGAGGCATTTGCATATGCATTCAATTACACAGAATACATAAATGATGTATTGGGCAATGCAAAATATCATATGAATCTAGGACAGCCATGGTGCGGTATACAAATACCTGGTCTTGATTATTCAGTTCCACCATCAGAGATAACAGGTTGCCCAACATTTAACTTAACATATGCAAAACAATTAATGGAAGAATCTGGATTTTACAACATATCAGTATACTTCCCAATTATTGTATCAAGTGGTGATACTGTTGATTTCACAGCAGCAGAGATGTGGGCACAAGCATTGCATGAAATGGATCCAAATATAAATGCTCAACCATTATACATGCCGTTCTCAACTATAATATCATATATGATACCTGGAGAAAATCCAATGCCAGTATATTATTTGGATTGGAATGGAATTCCAGTAACATGGTATTGGCTACCTTTCATATATCAACAAGGTGGGATATATGCAGGTCCTGATGGAGTAGACGTTAATTATCTTGAACAGCTATCATTAAAATTCAATCAAACAAATAACACATATATAGGTGCATTAATTTGGCAGGAAGCTCAACAATATAATCAATTAAACAATGAAATAATACAGGCAGATCTAGCCGATGAACAAGGATGGGCCAATGCTTCAGCCTTAATTAAAAATGCCCAACAATCTGCTGTAAATCTATATCTATATGTTTATGTAGTGATACCTAGTAAATTCTGGATTCTAGGATCATACATGAATGCATATCAAAACAATCTGGCTTGGCAATCTAATCCAGCAATAACTAATGGGTTAGAATCATTCTTCTGGTGGTGGGAAAAGCCTTAATTTTATATTTTTTTATAAGATTATAACCTTCTTTTGAGAAGGTAATAAATAACAAAAAATTTTTATTAAACTAAAAAGTCAGTTTCATGCTAAATTAAAGGATTTTATATAATGAAGTATGTAACATTATCATCATTTTCAAATGAAGATTTTCTGTTATTAGTAATGCAACATTATTTTATCTATTTTTAAGTCAGATGCCCGTAAAGTAATCAAATAAATTAAGAAATTACAAGCTAAGGAAATCCTATTGAACAACAAAGAAATTAGGATGACATACCCTTAACGCTTAATAACTCTGAATGTTTAGACACATTTTAAACGAGGATGGCCCTCAGGCGGTAAACCAATGTCTTTAAATCCAATATTTAGACATCTATGTCCAAATTGTGGGAAGGAGATAACATCAGATAGATTAGAGAAAGGATTACCATGCAAAGTATGCTTAGAAACAGAATTAGAGGATAATGATCCGATTTTAATTGGAGAAATGCTCAAAAAATCAGGCAAACTTTATGGTTATTCTTGGCTATATTATTTGGAGAATAGTTTTAGAGAATTTAAAGAATATTTTGAAAAAACAACTGGATATATTTTATCTAGTGCACAAAAAAGTTGGGCCAGAAGGCTGTTATATCCAGAAAGTTTTTCCATTGTTGCTCCTACAGGAGTTGGAAAATCTACATTATTAATGGTTTATACCGCCTTCAGGGCCATTAATGGATCTGATAAAAAAATTATGTATTTAACGCCAACCGAAAATCTTGTTGCCCAAACATACGAGAGATTAAAAGCATTTCTTAATGATGGCATAGCATTTTATTATTCTTCAATGCCTAAAAAATTAAAAGAGGAAATGACTACAAAAATTAATAATGGAGAATTTAAAATATTAATTATAACTCCTGGATACTTAATGAAAAATTTCAATAAACTTAAAGAATATTCGCCTTTTGGATTAATAGTTGTGGACGATGTTGATAGCCTTTTGAGAAACAGTAAAAATATAGATAGAGTATTGGTTTTACTTGGTTATTCTCAGGAAAGCGTTGAAATAGCTTACGAGTTGGTTAACAAAAAAATGAATTATGGCATAGCCTTATCTAACAAAAAAGAAGATAAAATAAAGCAATTAGAACAGGAAATATCAGATTTACAAATGAAACTGTTATTGAGTAATAATGAAGAAATGAAGGGTCAACTAATTATTGCATCGGCAACTGGTAGGCCAAAAGGTATCAAACACCTAATATTTAGAGAATTATTAGGATTTGAAATTGGTGGTGGTACAGATTATTTAAGAAATGTTATAGACACATATAAGATCTCCAACTCTGTATTTAAAGATACAGTTGAATTAGTTAAAAAACTAGGTAATGGGGGAATAATTTTTATTTCACAATCATATGGAAAAAATGCTGTAAAGCCTCTTTTAGAAATGCTTAAAGAAAATGGAATAAATGCCATACAAGCCATATCAAATTCAAGAAGAGCTATCGAGAAACTTCAAAGAAACGAAGTAAGTGTAATTGTTGGTCTAGCAAGCAGATATGGAACAATTGTTAGAGGTATTGATTTACCAGAAATTATAAGATACGCTATATTCATAGGAACACCAGCAAGAAAGCTTGAATTAAAAACTGCATTAATTTCTCCTCAGAGACTTTTAAGAATTGTAATGTTCTTAGAGGAAAAAGATCAATCATTTTCAAGCCTAAGAAAGAGCTTAGAAAGCTTTCTTTCTAAGTATGGAGAACAATCTCCATTAGTTGCTGCTGTACTTAGAGGAGAATTAGAAGCTAAAGGCATATTGAAGACGATGAAGGAAGTTATAAATAATTCGATACCAAAAGTTTACAATGCAATACTTAATTATGTTCCTAACGATGGCAATATCATAAAAATAGGCTCATTTGTAATAAGAAACGAAAAAAATGCTTTATATCTTTATTCTTCTGATGGACCAACTTATCTTCAGGCTAGTGGAAGAACTAGCAGGCTTTATTATGGTCATATGACTAAGGGATTATCAATAATAATTGATGAGATGCCAGAATTGGTTGAATCTATGAGCGAAAAATTGAGATGGATAAGTCAAGCAAATTTTGTAAAGTTTGAAGACATAAATTTGGATGAAGTTATAAAAGAATTAGAAGAATCAAGAAAAATAAATGGAGGAAAGAAAGTAAATATAGTTAGCGAATTAATAATTGTTGAAAGCCCTACTAAGGCAAAGACTATATCAAGTTTCTGGGGTAAACCTGCTAGGAGGAGGGAAGGTAATCTTAATATTTATGAAACAACTACTGTAGATCCTCTAACAAACACAGTTTATCTTTTAACAATAACAGCATCAAAAGGGCATGTATATGAATTGATAGTGGATGATAATACAGATTCCTGTTATGGAATAAAAATTAATGATTCTGTAATAAGTCCATTGTATACTTCAATAAAAAGATGTTTAAAATGTGGTTACCAATTTACTCAAGAAACTAATGAATGCCCTAGATGCGGTTCAAGTATAGTCGTTACATCTGAATCTATTTTGCAATCAATAAAAAGGTTAGCAACAGAAGTTGATCAAATATTGATAATGACTGATCCAGATAGGGAAGGTGAAAAAATTGCATGGGATTTATATTTAGCATTAAGACCCTATAATAAAAACATTTATAGATCAGCATTCCATGAAGTAACATTAAATGCAGTTTTAGAAGCCTTAAGAAATCCTGGGAAACTAAATAAAGGTTTAGTAAATGCACAAATATCAAGAAGAATAGATGATAGATGGGTTGGATTTTCTACAAGCAAATATCTTCAAAATAAATACAGCAAACTATGGCTAGGAGCTGGAAGAGTTCAAACCCCAGTACTTGGATGGATCATTGATAGATACAATGAATACAAGAAAGAGCTTGGATATAAAATAAAGGTGAAGCTTCCTAGTGGAAACTATATTTATTATTATACAAAAGATAAAGAGCAAGCTGAAAACGCTGTTAAAAACAGCAAGATTAAATTAAAAACTCTAAGGATTTATAATGAAGAAATGAATCCATTACCTCCATACACAACGGATGCATTAATATATGATGCAAGTCAAAAATACGGCTTTACTGCACAAATAACAATGAAATTAGCGCAAGATCTATTTTATTCAGGTTTAATAACTTACCATAGAACTGATTCTATTAGAATTTCTCAATTAGGAATTCAAGTAGCAAAAGAATATCTCCAAAAAAATAATCTATTGCAATACTTTAAACCAAGAACTTGGAGTGAGGAAGGAGCACATGAAGCTATTAGAACAACAAGGCCATTAAATGCACAAGAATTGGAGAGAGGTATATTAGAAAGAACTATTAAAGTCCCTATAGAACTGACTCAGTATCATTACAAACTTTATCAGATGATATTTGAAAGATTTTTAGCAAGCCAAATGACCTCCTCAATAATAGAAAAAGCTGTAGTAAGAATAAGTTTAGGTGAATTAACAATAGAAAAAGATTTCAACGTGTCAATAATAAAGGATGGATTTACATTAATATCAAAACCAATTATTGAAAATTGGATCAAAAAAGAACCTAATGCTGAATATGAAATTAATGTAGATAATGTTATTTATTATAAAGGTAGTCTTATAGAGCCTTATAAAAATGGTGACTTAGTAATGCTCATGAAGAAGAAAAACATAGGAAGGCCTAGCACATATGCAAAAGTTATAGAGTCAAATATAAGACATGGATATGTTATCGAAAGTAAAAAGCAAAAATATATGATACCAACAAAGAATGGAATTGAGATATACCAGGACCTTATGGGTTCTATATTTAAGGAACTCTTGACAGAAGAAAGCAGCAGAGTTTTAGAAGAGCAATTAGATATGATAGAAAATCAGAAAATTTCCCCAATAGATTTTATTAATTCCGTTTATAATGAAATATTTGTAAAAAGATTGAATAATTATTGTAGATAAAATTGCAAAGACAAATAAAAGTTATATATTTAATTTCTCAAGGTTAAAGTAAAGATAGGTGCATTAAATGGAAGAAAGAGTCAAAATTAATTTGGGAAAGGAAGCTATTGAAGATTACGCATTACAGGCTATATTAGAACTTAATAAAGGAACAAAGCAGGTAGAAATTACAGGAGTTGGAGAAAATGTATGCAAGGTTGCTGAAGTATATTTAGCTATGAAATCTAGGTTAGGTGATAGCCTAAAAATAGTTTCATCATTAATAGGTACGTCTAAAACCAAAGGGAAGAAAAGCAGCTACTTAACAATAGTTATAGAAAAAACTGCATAAGCTCAGACGGGGATATTGACTTCATTTATCCGACGATATCAGCATCATCACCGCTTTATATTCCATTAATCATTAATATGCCCTCTGTAACACAGGCCAAGCTCATCTATCGCGCCTGCAGCGGTCTTCATCGGGCATTAATTAATATTATCTGCAAACATTTATATATTATTAGATCACATATTATAAATAGAGGTGAAAGTTTGTATAAAAAGATTCTTGTTGGTTATGATGGTTCTGAAGGTGGGGAAAGGGCATTATCTAAAGCTGTTGAATTAGGCAAAGTGCTAAATTCAGAAATATGCTTAATAACTGTTGTACCTCCTGCATCAGCAATAGTTGGAGAAATTGTTAGTCCTGATGTTATTAACAGTGCTGCAATAATTGATTCAACAAAGAAAAAATTATCTGAAATATCAAATAAATTATTGTCTGAAGGGTTTAATGCTAAATATGAAGTTCTTTCTGGAGACCCTGCAGATGCTATATTAAATTATGCAGAAACCCATAATTGTGACCTGATAGTGTTAGGTAGGAGAAGATTATCAAGATTTGAAAGATTAATTCTGGGTAGTGTAACTAGCAAGGTAGCAGGTAAAACAACTAAAGCTGATGTATTGGTTGTACCATAAATTTATTTTCTCTTACTTGGTATTAATGGTAATAAAGCCGTTGATATTACAGCTATTATTGCGAAAATTAACATATCATTATAGAAACCTATTTTATTTAATAATAACCCCCCTATTAAAATACCTATAGCACCTCCTATTGTATTACCAATCCCCCATATCAACGAATTGGCTTGTGCTGAAACATTTCTATCTACTATTTGACCTACATAACCTAATAAAACAGGGAATCCACTAAATGCAAAAAGTGAAAATAATACAAACATAAGAGCCATAATTATTTTAATTTTAATTAATAAAAATCCAATATAAAATAATGTAGCTAAAATAGTTGTTAAAAACACTACTTTCCTTCCCCCAATATCTCCAGTTAATTTTCCAAAATACGGTTGACCAAATATTGCTGTTGCATATGAAACAGTTAAAATAATGCTCATTATTTCTTTTGAATTAAGTAAATGAGATAAGTATGTTGGCACATATGTTTGTACACCTGAAATAAACATTGCCCTAATAAATATAACTATTGCTAAAGGTATCAAAACATAATAATAAGAGCTTAATGAAACCTTATTGGTTGAATCCTTATTTATTTTATATTCTATTTTTATTGGATTTAATCCATAGAATACAATAAATCCAATAATAAATGTGTAAATACCAATAATAGAAAGAGCTAATGGGCCTCCTAAATAATTTATTGTGAATACCAATATAACCGGAAATAATGCTCTCCCTATACTGCCAAAAGAACCATTAATTCCAAGAGCTCTAGGTGAATCCCTAGGGTCAAATGTGTGTTGTAATATTGACCCGCCTAAAGGATGATAAAAAGACAAGCCTGTTCCTAAAAATATTGATGCAATTGCTATGAATATTAAATCATATTTTATATATAAGAATGATATTGCATATAAAATAATTGATAATCCAATCAAGGCATATCCTAAAAGCATTAATTTTGCATGAACTCCTCTTCTATCAGCAATTATACCTACCCACATACTTATTAAACCTGATAATATGTTAATTAATGCCCCCATAACCCCAAGATAGGATGCAGATATTTTCATGTCTAGGTAATATGCTATAAGTATGGAAAATACAATAATAAAGCTATCATTAAGGAAATGCCCTAATGAAGTATATATCAATGCTCTGCGTTTATTGTCCATCATTCCTCCCTCACATTTTTGCTACAGTATAAGTTAAAATATTTATCTATATATAATAAATATATTAAATATTAATTGCTTGTAATGACATTCAATATTATTTTGGCAATCCTTTTAACAACATCATTATAATCCCCTTTTGTACCTTTTATTAAATTATTGCTTGTAACTAATGAACATGCAGATTTAACGCCTCTTAGATTTGAAATTGCAAATAAAGTCGCGCATTCCATTTCAATTCCTATGAAGTTTAATTTTATTAATATATCTATATAATCTTTCTCGGCATAAAATGAATCACTTGAAAAGATTGAACCAACATGATACCTTATTTGGTTATTATTAATTTCTTTAATTAAATCATAAACTAAATCATAGCTTGGATTTGTTGGAGGGCAGATATTATTAAAATACATTCCAAGCCCTGCACCACCATGCCAATATGAAGCACCTGTAGGTATTATAACATCACCTACATCAATTTCTTTCTTTAGCGAACCTACAGTTCCTAATCTAATCAAAACATTTGCACCTAATTTAATTAATTCTTCAATAACTATTGCTGCGCTGGGACCACCTATACCATGAGATGCTAAGGCAACTTCCTTATTATTATAATAACCCTTATAAATAAACAAATTTCTACTTTTGCTTATTTCAACAGGATTTTCCAATAATAATGATAAATTAATTACCCTCTGAGGATCTCCCATAATAATGACCCTATTTGGGACCTCATCAGCATCTAAATGATATACTTTTTTCATCCTCTTACCCCCTAGAAGAATTATATTTCAGGAATACCTTGCTTAGATATATAAACCCTCAATGGATAAGGCAAGTTATAACAATAATTACCTCTTTCTATTAGGCCCATTAAAATCAAATTCTCAATAACTGAACGAGGATCTTTTATTCCTTTTTTCTCTAATTCCATAATTGCCCTTAAATCACCTACTGAAATGCTTTCTAAAAAGTATTTGAAAACCTTTTTCTCTACTTCAGATAAATTCCTTGCTTTTTCTATTATTTTTGAAGAATCTATTAACCATTGTTCTGCCATTTTCCCTCCTTATATTATTAAGGGCACAGGGATTTAATAATTAATTTGATTATAGATGAAATAGGCGATAAAATGCAAGTCAAAATTAATCAAGAATCCTGCGAAAAATTAGGATCACAATTAAAATCATTAAAAATGAAAAATATTGATATGTATGATGATGAAAATTATTTTCCACCATTAACAGAATCAAAAGAAAATGTTTTCCTATATTTCTTAGTTATGGTATCTATAGATCATAGATTAAGATTCCATGATAAACCTTTTGAGGGATTTATTGAAAATAAGTTTTATCATGGGGCGGATGCATTATATAAGCTAGGTATTTTAAAATATAAAGATGATCCTTCATTTTTCTATCCCGAAAATTTAGCAAATATTAATATAGATACCGTAACCAAATGGCTTACTATTGAAAATAAAGAAGGTAAAAAAATATATCCTAGCGATATTAGAGTAAGACATGAGCTATTAAAGGATATTGGGATAAAGATTAAGAAAAACTTTAGCGATCCCTATGATATAATAACAATATCTAAAGGATATCTAAGAAGGGACTACGGAAATGGGTTTATCGATATTTTAAAAATTTTTAAGGCATATCAAGATCCTGTAGAAAAAAAGGCTTTTTTATTAGCAAAATTTTTGGAAAGAAGATCTATATTAAGCATTAATGATCCATACAATAAAGAGTTACCAATAGATAATCATTTAACGAGAATTGCTTTAAGATTAGGTATTGTAGATGTTGACGATACAACAAGAGAGAAAATTTATGCTAATATTGAATTTTCTGATTGGGAAGATATTTTATTAAGACTATCAGTTAGACAGGCATATAAAATGGTATCCCAATATTCAGGCATTGACCCCTTTATACTAGATGATTTTCTATGGGCATTTGGTAGAAGCTGTTGCAAGACAAAAGATCCCGTTTGTAAAACCTCATGCACAAATGAATGCATAAAAATTACTGGATGCAAAGAAAATTGCATATTTACAAAAGAATGTAAAGCTTTTCAGAATAGAATATATATGATACCTGAGCACAACTTTAAAAATACATGGTGGTATTAGGGCGGTAAAATGTATTTAACAAAAGAAGAAGAAAAGATGCTTAATGGAGATTATGGATGGGCAGTATCTAAGGCATTAAAAGTTATAGTATCTATTGGAGAATCATTAAATGCTGAAAAACTCATTAATATTTCTCATGCTCATATATCAGGAGTTTCTTATGGTAATATAGGAGATCCAGGAAGAAAATTAATAAAGGAATTTGCAGATTCTGGCGTTAAATTCTCAGTAAAGACAACAGTTAACCCAATTGGCTATGATACTATAGACTATGATGCAATACCACTTACAAAAATTGATAGAAATTATCTTAAGGGTCAAGAAGATATATTAATGTCATTGAAGAAAATGGGTGCAAATCTTTCTTTATCCTGCACCCCATATTATTTACCAGAAGTGATTGATATTAAAGAAGGGAGTAGTGTTGCTTGGGGAGAGTCTAATGCTGTTGTTTATGGCAATAGTGTTTTAGGAATTAAAACAAATAGAGAAGGTGGGCCCATTTCTTTAATGGCAGCAATAACTGGGAAAACATATTATTATGGACTCCATATAGATGAAAATAGGATACCTAGCATAAGATATATAATAAGAAGACCAGATGATTATGAATTAAATGAAGTTAGAATAGGTATAATAGGAGAAATAATATCAAAAGCTCACAATGATGAAAGACCACCATACCTAGATGAATATATAAGTAACGAAACAATTATCAAAGAATTATCTGCTTCCTTGGGGGCAGCAGGAAACATAGCTATGATAGTTATTAAAGGTGTAACAAAACAAAAAATTGATGAAAACAAACTAAAAGAAACATTTACCATAGATTATAAAGACATAAAAACTAGAGAAGATGAATTAATGCCTTCCAAAACGCCAGATATCATATATTTTGGATGCCCTCATGCAAACAAAGATGAAATTGAAAAAATTGCAAATCAATTAAAGGAATTTGAAAAAATTAATTCCCAAATAATAATTACTACATCGAGAGAACAAATTTCAAAGGTGAGCAAAGAGACTTTAAGTATACTTAAAGAAAAAAATGTAAAGCTTATTGGAGATACATGTTTAATTGTAAGCCCATTTGGATATAGAGGATTAAACATAGCAACTAATAGCTATAAGGCGTATTTTTATTTATCTAAAAAGGGTATAAATGTTTCATTAATATCAATTAACAACTTGAAAGAGGTATTAAAATTATGAGGGAAATAACTGGAAGGGCTTTAATAAAAGGTGAAGCTGAAGGGGAAGCCTTAGTTATACAAGAGATCAGTTTTTATGGAGATATTAACCCAAACAATGGTAATCTAGTTGATGGAAGAAATGTGAAAGATAAAATATTAGTTGCATATAAGCCAAGGGGAAGCACTGTTGGTTCTTATATTATATATGCTTTAAAGGAAAATGGTTTTGCACCAAAAGCAATTATCATGGCTAAATCTGAACCCATAATAATTGCAGGCTGTGCCTTGTCTAACATACCCTTAATTGATAATATAGATATTAATGTTTTAAAAGATATAAAGGATGGAGATAAAATAATTGTGAAAGGAAATAAAATAATTCTTTTAGATAAATAAATCAAAAAATTTTTAAACCCCTAAGGAAATTTATTCATGGCGATGCCTATTGAAGTAGGTTATTCGTGGAATAGGAAATCAATCTCTAGGTCTCTTATTGTATTATTAATTATATTGGTTGTGGTTGTTATAGGAATACTATTTAGTTTTTACTATTATAGATCAATATCGAGTAAAAGCACATCATCAACATCAACTCAAACTCAATCCACATTAAATTCATTAAAACCAGCATCTCCTGCATCTTTAACAGTTATAGCAGATAATCCAATAAGCGTTTTCTTACCTGGGTATACAAGCTCTAAAGGAAGCTATGCTTTAATATATGTTGGTAATGGGAGCGTTTTGAATTCAACTAGCAATTATGTAAATGTATTATATAAATATCCAGGTATGTATATGCTTTACTATGAAGTATATCAAAACGGTTTAATCTATGGTAGTTCATCAAGCAATCTCATTACATTAGTTGTTACTCCTAATATACCATTAAACTTATCCCAATACCTTACAGTTCCAACAATTACATTTAACATAACAAGAAATCCAACAGCACCAATTTTCTCAACAGGCCAAACAGTTTATTTATCAGGAGGATTTTTGCAACCACCATCTGGTCAAAACATGACTATATATGAATATGTATGGAACTTTGGTAATGGTCAAACTATGACTGTTATGGCAAACCAAACAACATTATTACCTGAAGAAAACCCAGTTAATGTAACTTATTCTTCACCAGGATTATATGCTGTATCATTAACAGTAATAACTAAAAACGTTTCATCTGGGAAAACATATAACTATACAACATATCAAACTATTGCAGTATCTAATAATAGTTTAATGTTTAAAATATTCTCATCTAATCTAAACATACCTAACCCAGGTACAATAATTGTTGCAGAAAATGTTCCAGGAGGTCCATATAGCTTTGATGCAGATATAGATTTAGAGGTTGTTGGTGAAGAAATAATAAGGAATATCTATTCTACTTTGGTTATATATAATGGCTCTAGTACATCAAAATTCTTGCCTATGGCAGCAGAGTATATACCAACTGTTGGTAATTGGTCTCAAAGATATGTTTATGGAGGAATAGCCCCCAACTATTCTATGTACACATTTAAAATAAGACCAAATTTGAGAGCAGCAAATGGAGATAATTTAACTGCATATGATGTCTGGTACTCAATAATAAGATCCCTTCTTTGCTCTGGAGGTGTACCACCTACACCAGGATATGCGTTAGCACAATACTTAATACCAAATTATAGTGAATTCATGCCAATTGTAACCTCTCCTAATGATACCAATGGATTTAATGAGATAATGAATTCTGTGTTTTATAATAATGATACTAATACTGTTACGTTTAATTTAACAGAAAGAGTAAATCCTCAACTTTTCTTTAGTATATTAACAGAATCGGAAGCATCGGTATATGATGCTAAATGGTTAGAACAAGTTGGGGATGGCATTAATTTCACACCAGCTGGATTTTATGCATATGAACAAACATGCAATGGTGGGAATTATAATACACAAGTACAATGGAATCCTATGTCTACCGCACCATACATGATCAAATCTTATACTCCTGGAGAAAGCATTGTTTTATCACCAAATCCATATTGGCCTACAAATATACCCGATATACCTAAACCAAATGATACTGTTATAATATATTGGGTTAAAGATCCAAACACTGCATATGAAATGCTTGCATCTGGCCAAGCTGATATATTGACTAACATACCTTCAAGCTATACACCTTCTATTTTAAACCTTGAATCTGAAGGTTTAGCAACCATTTATGTATATCCCACCTTTAGTGAAAACTTCTTTGCATATACATTAAATGTTAACACTTCTATGCTAAAAAGTATTAATCCTCAATACAATATTCCATCATACTACTTTGCAAACCCATTGGTTAGGAAAGCATTTGCATATGCATTTAACTATACGGAATATCTAAATAGCATCGTAGGAAACGAAAAATACCATATAGACTTTGGTAATGCTTATTGTGGCATATTAATACAAGGTCTTGATTATTACATTCCACCAACAGAGCTAACAGGTTGTCCAACATTTAACTTAACATATGCTAAACAATTAATGGAAGAATCTGGATTTTATAACATAACCGTATACTTCCCAATTTTTGTATCAAGTGGTGATACTGTTGATTTCACGGCAGCATCAATGTGGGCACAAGCATTGCATAATATTGATCCAAACATAAATGCTGTTCCTTTATATATGCCATTTGTTACAATGTATGCATATGATTCTATATACGGCCAAAATCCAATGCCAATTTTCTATATGGGATGGTCGCCAGGCACTCCTACAGCTCTTGAATTCGCCCAAGGAATGATAGAAGAAGGAGGTCCTTATGCTGCCCCAGATGGATTTAATTCAACATATTTGAGTCAATTAAGTAACTATTTCGCTTCTCAAAACAATACGTATTTGGCAAATCTTTTTGCAAATGAAAGTAATGAATATTCTTTATTGAATAATTTAACACTGCAAGCAATGAAAGCTGAGGTTGCTGGTAATACAAGTGAAGCCATGCAGTTATATAAAGAAGTCGATCAATTAACGATCAATTTATATATGTATGTTTACACAATTCAACCTACAAATATGTGGGTTATAAAACCATATATACATGGTTATAACAATCAAATATCATGGGAAGAAAATCCATTAACAAATGCTGCCACCGATTCAGTTTATTGGTGGTGGGAAAAATAGCTATCTAATAACTTTCTTTAAAATTTTTTCATCAATTTTTTTATACCTTTCTAAACTACCTACATCGATCCATTCCTCATTATAGATATAAGCTTTAACTTTCTTCTTATTTTTTATCATGTATGGAATTAAATCTCCCATTATATCGAATTTAGTTCCTAAAGCGTTTTCTATGCTTTTCAATACATCAACATTTAAAGTGAGTATACCAATCGTTACCTTTATTTCGTACCATGGCTTTTCCCTTAAGCGAACAATGTTATTATTCTCATCTATTTCAGCCACTCCAACGGGAATTTGGTATTTATCTGCAACAACAAGAAGTGCGTCTAAATCTTCTTCTTTATGAACCTTTACTATATCGTTAGGATTAAGATTAGCCAGTATGTCCCCATACCATATTAAAACAGGATCTGAATTAATTAAGTTATTTTTGTATGCCTTTAATAATGATCCACCAGTGTTACTATATTTATCATCATCTATACTATAATCTATTTTTAAATTATATCTATTACCATCTTGAAAATAATTCTTTATATATTTCCATTTATAGTTAACCAATAAGATTATATGTTCAAATCCATTTCTTGATAAATGGTGTACAATGTAATCTAGAATTGGTTTTTCTTCTTCACCCAGGGGTATCATTGGCTTAGGAACTATATCTGTATATGGTTTAAATCTAGAACCTTCTCCACCCGCTGGAATAACCGCAGTTAAATCCAAACTTTTTTCACCTTTCAATATTTAAAATATGCATAAACAAATATATAAATGCAAAATAAACAAATGATTTATATTTGTAAAATGTTTCTAATTATTTATAACCTAAATTACAATTTTATTTCATTATTAATTAAAATACTATCTTTATGTAATAGTTGAGATTCTGAATATATATAATTATATTTCATATCTGATAGTATTAAATAACCTCCCCACGCTCCGTTTAATTTTAATTCTTTATTACTTAAATCTCCTTGAATAAAATTAATTTTAGGCTGTCTAATCCTGAATAGCTTTATTTCCTCTTTGATATCAAATTTCTTTAATATTTTATCAGCCATATCCTTAATCTTAATAATAGAATTATACAAGTTTTCTGTAGAAATCCATCTATGTCTCCACAACTCATTTGCTAAACCGCTTTTTGATATATTCATCTCCATTAATCTTGCTTTATATAAACTATCTGTTAAATACAATTGAGTAGCTATTATATGAGGCTGCTCAGCTATTCTTTCCAACAATCTAAATTTTCTTGTTGTTCCTACCTTTGGTAATTGTCCTCCATAATCAATCAAATATACTATATATTCCCCTTTGGTAATTTTTTTATCAATAGTTTTACATGCCTCTAAAGCTTTTTCTCCTCTATAAGATAAGCATAAGCTATAGATTGCCCTATCACTTCTTTTATGCTTGCTGCAGAAACCTTCAGAAGATATTGGGCAATAAAATCTTTTTGTTGGATCATCAACCTCATCTAATGGACCATTATGCCATTCACAAAAGCTATTTATATTTTCAGTTATAAGCTTAATAGTTCCATTGTATTTATAGACTTCAGGATAACCAATTTTTTGAATTAATAAATATTCCAAATCAGAATCATAAGTCTTTATAGTAAATATCTCATTACCAAATAAAACATTTTTACCAGGGTATACTTCTTCATAGACTTCATTATATATTTTTTTCTTAACTAATCTTAAGATAACTCTTTCAAACATTTCTTATCAAAAAATAAGATATAGCAAAAAAATAAAAATTTATTCTTTATCCTTTAACCCACCAGTAATATAAAGAATCGGCCCCTCCTCCTATCATTGGATTTTCTTCATAGCTTATTTGATTATTGAATCCATGCATATATGGCTTAATTATCCAATATTGGTTTGGCTGTTGAGTGTATACATACATATACAGATTTATTCCTAATTGCTCAGCTTCTTTATAAAGTGTTTGTGCCAATGTAGTATTACCACTTTGAGCTGCATTATCAGCCATTATTATTAAATTATTTAATTCAGCATATTCATTAGATTCATTAGCATATAATTGTGCTAAGAATGTATTTCCTTGTGAAGCATAATATTTGCTTAGATTAGCAAAATATTGTGAATTAAAACCATTTACAGATGGATAAGTTGATGTATTTAAGTACATAGCATTAACGAAATCGCTTGCTAATGGATAATCAGCTAGCCAACCTAGATAATATATTGGCATTGGATTTTCTCCTGGAACCTGATATGATATTATAGTTGAAAATGGTTCGTACAGTGGAACAGCATTTATGTTTGGATCAATATTATGCAATGCTTGTGCCCACATTGATGCTGCCGTGAAATCAACAGTATCACCACTTGGTACAATTATTGGGAAGTATACTGATATATTATAATATCCAGATTCTTCCATTAATTGTTTTGCATATGTTAAGTTAAATGTTGGACAACCTGTTAGCTCTGTTGGTGGAATGTAATAGGGTAAACCAGGTATTATAACTCCACAATAGGGACTTGCAAAGTCAAAGTGATATTTAACATTACCTACTATATCATTTAGGTATTGTGTATAGTTGAATGCATATGCAAATGCCTCTCTAACCAATGGGTTTGCGAAGTAATATGATGGAATATGATAAGATGGGTTTAATGAAGATAGCATTGATTGACTAATATTTGAATTAAATTCAAAGAAAAATTCTGATAATGTTGGGAATTCATATAATGATGCCTGTCCTTTGCTTTCCATTTGTTGAATCATAGGTATATAGTTAGATGGTAAACCAGTTACTATATCAGCTTGTCCAGATGCAAACATTTCATATGCAGTGTTGGGATCTTTAACCCAATATATTATAACAGTATCATTTGGTTTTGGTATGTATGAAATATTTGTAGGCCAATATGGATTTGGTGATAAAACAACGCTTTCTCCAGGGGTATAAGATTTGATCATGTATGGTCCAGATGATATTGGGTTCCATTGTACTTGTGTATTATAATTACCTTCATTTGCTTGTTGTTGATATGAATAAAATCCAGCTGGCGTGAAATTAATTCCTGCCCCTATTTGTTCTAACCATTTAGCATCCAATATACCAGCACCTAATGGATCAGCTAATGCAGTAAATAAGAATTGTGGAGCTGTTGGTTTATATAGATGGAAAGTTACTGTATCTGTTTGGTTATTATAAGTTATTGCATTCATTATTTCATCAAATCCTTGTGTATCATTTGGTGCTTTTATTACAAACGTACCAGCAGAATAGTTAGGTATGAGGTATTGTGTTAATATCCAACCTGGTGTTGGAGGTGTTCCTCCTGCAAATAATATATCCCTTATAAATGAATACCATACATCATATGCTGTTAATGGATCTCCATTAGAGAAATACAAACCAGGTCTTATTTTAAATATGTAAACTGTATAATTTGGTGAAATTGCTCCATATAAATATCTAGCAGTTATGTTTGACCAATTACCAACAGTTGGTAAATAAGCTGCTGCCATTGGTAGGAAAGATGTTGTTGATGAACCATTATAAATAACTAATGTAGAATATATGTTTAAAATAACTTCCCCACCAACAGTTTCATAATCTATTTGAGGATCAAAGCTATATGGACCTCCAGCAACATTTTCAGAAACTTCTATTACTCCTGGATTTGGTATCTTTGTTGAAACGGACATCAATGCGTAAGTTTGACCATTACCTGATACTGCAATGCTTTGATATGTTGTATAGTTATATGTTTTCCCAGATGAAACGTTTTTAGTTATTATTGTTAATGATACAGCATATAAACCAGGTTTATTATAAACAACAACTGGATTATATTCAGGTAATAATGTTGTTTGATTTGCTAATATTGTTTTTATTGTTCCATTACCAAAGTTCCATACATATTCATATATTGTCATGTTTTGACCAGATGGTGGTTGCAAAAAGCTTCCTATCAAATAAATTTTTTGAGATACATTAAATAAGGGTGCTGTCGGGTTTTCTGTTGAATTAAATGTAATTGTTGGAACTGTAATTAATGGAGCTATTTTATCGCTTATGTTTGGACTTACTGTTAATTCTATCAAATTTTGATATGAACCACCTATTAAAGAACCTTTGCTTGAATAAACATTGTACATAACTAAATATCTACCAGGATATTTGTATACGTAAGATGCATATTGTGAAGTTACATTTATTTCATTTCCATCTCCCGTGTATAATATGGCATATTTAGTACCTGATGGGAAATTAGGTAAATAAAAGTTAACTTTTGAGCCTGCAATTAATGTGTTTGTTGACACAGACACTGCAGATAATTGTTGGATACTTGAAGTTGATGATGTCTTTGTTGATGTAGAAACGGATGATTTTCTAGTTGCAAAATATACCCCGATCCCTATTATTACTATTACAATTATTACAATACCAGCAATTATACCTTTTGAAATGGAACGCATATTTTCACGGGTACCCATTAGTATTCACCAGACATGTTACCTATAGATAATTAATGCATAAATACTACATGAAAAGTTCATAATGGAAAAACATGAGGATATTTTAAAGCATATGAGGTGTAATTACATTTAATGTTATTTTCAATATTCCTACTTTTAATAAGACTCTAATAATTTTACAAATAAAACAAAAAAGTATTACATTATATAAATCTTTCTCCGTAATACTCTCAAAAATATCCGAAATAAAGAATAATAGTTCATGAAGAACTCGTATATTACTAGGATGTGGTGAGAAAGTATGAGTATAAGAGGATTTAAGAGGTATGGTATGAAAATTTTATCAGTTATGCCTGCTATAATTGCTATAATAAGCCTGGTATTGGGCCTTCATCTAGGGCACCCAGCAACAACACAGGCACATTTACAAGCAATCAATCCAGTAACTGGAGATGACGACATATTCGTATAACATTGAGAAAATTTAGGTCTTTTTTTCATTTAAATAATGTTCATTATACCATTTTTCAAAATCTGATAGTTTGGCTTTCTTTCTAACAATTTCATCTAAATTACTATTAGGTATCCATTGCTTTAATATAGGATCATATTCTCTAAATGGCAATAAATATCTCTCTTTTATATCCCGCCCTAAGAGATTAAATTGTATAATTTCATCCCAATCATATTGTCTATATTCATTAACGATAGTTGTATCAAAATAATTTGTATGAATTACATAGTTAAAATATATTGAATTACTACCTAAAAAAATTTGACCAACAAAAGGAAAAGCCAATAATCTCTTAAAGAGGCTTCTTATATTTTTACTAGAACCCTTTAATAAAACGTATCCTGAAGTGAAAGGCATTGGTTCATCTAATCTTAGATTAAATGAATTTAATCCAATCTTTGGTAAAAATGCACCACCTCTTGAATATAAATTTGCATGCTTTAAATGAAATCTAAACGATGAATACGGTTTAAACTTTTTTATTGGACTAGGCCCCTTAAATGCCTCTATAAGCAATCTATAATTATCTATAGCATTTGCACCTAATGCAGACAATATTAAAACATCTAATGCATCAGGCCTTCTACCTGGATCTGGAATATCGATATTGATTGGTGGGTGACTATCTAACATTTTATATATTGTGTTTATATCATACAATTTATCATTTTGAGAATCATAATAATATAGCCAATTTGGTCTTGAAATATACATATCATCAAATTGGTAAACACTACCATTTGCTATTTCGTTTAATTTTTCAATGGCTTCTTTTTCATTAATTGGAAAATAATAATTTAATATTGTTCCTATAGATGTATGAAATCTTCCCACTAGCCAATAATCTTTGAGCGGCGACGAATCTAACCACTTTCCTTTTACAATAGCAAATGTTAATTTTAATTCTAAAAATTTTTCTTGAAAAATCTAATACTACTGTTGCAAATTTGTTATCCCTTAATAACCTAAAATAAGGTTCTAAAGTTGAATCGGGAACATCCATATAATCAGCTAGCCTAGTTAAACTATAAGGTGGCTTATTTTCTTGAATAGCATTCATTAATTTTAACATTATTTTCCTGTTTAATTGTTTTCCTGGTATTTTTTCTTCCACCTATGCCACCGCTCACTTTTAATGTCTATTGCAATCCCTTTTAACTCGTTTAACTAAATTATTAATACAAATTCAACATTTACATAGTATACATAGTATTGGATTATATAAAATTTTCATAATAAAAACTTCCTATATTTTTTAATTACCACGTTAAACTTAAAATGTTTGGTGAAGAATAAAATTTGGGTAGTATACTTGAAAGCTGACATACCAGTATCCTGCATAATAGATGCCCACGTACACAGCCCTGTAATGAAAAATGCAAAGGATGTAAATGAATACCTTAGAAAATTAATAGATTCTGGAATAGGCGGAGCGGTAATCTTAGGTATTCCCCCCTTTAAAGACTTGTTATTAAAGGTATCTTATGATGACATTTTAACAGAATATGAAAGAACCAAATATCTTATTGAAAAATTTGCTGAAGAAGTTAAGGATTTTTTAACACCAGAAAATCTATTTATAATGGCCCATCAGATTTCTGAAAGTTTTTGCCATTTTATTAAGCATCAAGAAATATCTGCCCTTTCAAATTTTACCGTATTGTTTCCAGCAAATTTATCATTAGAGCCTGACGTACTATCAACAATATTAGAAAGGTCATTAAATGAGGGATTTAAGGGATTTAAAATAATATCTACCCTGTTTTTTAAACATCTAGACGATCCATCTGTAGAAGCAACAATAGAGGTTGCTAATGAAAAAGGTTTACCGGTTACAATACATGGAGGTTGTGACCCAGGCATATGGGAACTACCAAAATTCTGTAAATATGGAGATCCCAGCAAACTTGATCGTATTCTAAATAAATATAAAGATGCTAAAATAATAATTGCTCACGCAGGAGGGTATAGCGCTATAGCTCCTGGAGTATTTATTGATGAAACATTAGAATTGGTTAAAAAATATCCTAACGTCTATATTGATACTTCAGCATTACCAGTGCAACTAATACCTATCGTAATGAAGATGTTTCCAAGAGATAGGATTATGTATGGATCTGATTATCCTGCAGTTAGCAATGCCAATCCTAGAAATTATATGGAAGATGTATTCTTAACTCTCTTAAGTAGTGGTATATCTAAAAGGGATCTTGAAAAGTTTGCGCATGAAAATGCTGAATCTATATTTGATATAGAGTGTCTTTCTCAAAATTATGACCTTATTAATCCATGAATGATTTTATTATAAATATTGATGCAAAAACTTATTTTAGATTATTTCCGCTTCTTTAATTAAATAAAAAATTTTGATGCTTACTTATTTTTGTTTCATATAAAAATAATTCCATTAAATATCCCACTAATTTAAAATCACAAAAATTTTTCTAAGTGTTAATATCTTTATATTTTTAATTTATCTAATAAATATTAGATATTTTGAACACCAATATATATTTTTAACATAGAAAAATTAATATACTATTAAGTGTAAGTTAATGTATACTGAGGCGGGTCTTTTGAGCGAGATTGAGAATCTTCCTTATAAGGATAAGAGATTTCCTTATCATAATGCTTATATAGATTATTGGAGAAAAAGTGTTGATAATATTGAAGAATTTTGGGACCAGAAAGCTAGAGAACTTATATGGTATAAAACATGGGATAAGGTATTAGATTCTTCTAACCCACCATTTTATCGTTGGTTCGTTGGAGGTCAAACTAATATAAATCTTAATGCATTAGATAGATGGCAAAATACTGTAACTTTTAATAAGGTCGCATATTATTGGGAAGGAGAAGATGGAACTGCTAGGGTCATTACTTATAGAGATTTATATAAGGAAGTTAACAAATTTTCCAAGGCACTAATTGATTTAGGAGTAAAGGAAAATGATGTAGTAACAGTTTATTTACCAATGATCCCAGAACTACCGATATCTATGTTATCAATAACAAGGATAGGGGCTATGCATAGCGTAGTATTTTCAGGATTTAGCCCAGAAGCTCTAGCAACAAGAATAGTTGATGCAAAGTCCAAGGTTTTGATAACGGCTGATTCGTATCCAAGAAATGGGAAACCTATAGAATTAAAGAAAAATGTAGAACAAGCAATTATGTTGGCTAAAAATCAAGGAGTTAATGTTGAAAAAGTTATTGTTGTTAAGAGGTTAGGAAGCGAAATACCGTTTACTGAAGGGAGAGATTATTGGTATCACGAATTGGTAAACAAATATCCAGATAATACATATGTTAAACCAGTTGCAAGGAAAAGCGATGATATCCTATTTATTTTGTATACAAGCGGTACAACTGGAAAACCAAAAGGTATAATGCATTCTGTTGGAGGATATATGACTTATGTATATCATGCGTTTAAGTGGAACTGGGATATAAGACCTGAAGATGTTCATTGGACCTTTGCAGATGTGGGATGGATAACAGGACATACATATATTGTATATGGACCTTTAATGCACGGAGCAACTGAAGTCATGTATGAAGGTGCTCCAGTATATCCAGCTCCTGATAGACCATGGAGCATTGTTGAAAAATATAAAGTAACAATTCTTTATACCTCTCCTACATCTTTAAGATTGCTAAGGCAATATGGTGATGATTGGGTTAAAAAGCATGATCTATCATCATTAAGAATACTAGGTACAGTTGGTGAACCTATAAATCCAGATGTTTGGGATTGGTACTTTAATGTTATAGGAAAAGGAAAATGCCCAATTGTAGATACATGGTGGATGACTGAAACTTCAGCATCTATGATAGCCCCTTCGCCACATCTAGGACTTGTTCCATTAAAGCCTGGTTCAGCAACGTATCCATTACCAGGGATTTTGCCAGATGTGCTAGATGACAATGGAAATCCAACTCCTCCTGGAGTTAAAGGATATTTAGTAATTAAGAAACCATGGCCGGGTATGCCTTTAGGAATTTGGGGAGATCCGGAAAGGTATGTTAAAACATATTTCAGCAAATATCAAGGTCTATTTTATGCTGGTGATTATGCAGTAAAAGATGAAGAGGGATATTTCTGGCTATTGGGCAGAGCGGATGAAGTATTAAAAGTAGCAGGCCATAGAATAGGAACCATCGAAATGGAAGATGCATTACTTAAACACCCTGCAGTAGCAGAAGCAGCAGTAATTGGTGTGCCAGATCCAATTAAGGGAGAAGTACCTATAGCAGCTGTTGTATTAAAAACAGGAGTAGATCCAAAAGATGATCTTAAAAATGAATTAATTGATGTGATAAGAAAAACAATAGGCCCTATAGCAACGCCTCAAGCTATAATATTCGTAAAGAAATTGCCAAAGACAAGAAGCGGTAAAATTATGAGAAGAGTTCTTAAGGCAATACTAACTAATGGACCTGTTGGAGATGTTTCAACATTAGAAGATCCCACGTCTGTCGATGAGCTCAAAAGAGCATGGGATGAGTTTAAGCTTAGTATGAAGTAATTTTTTATTTTGAAATTTTTTATTTTGTAAAAATTATGAGGTGGGATGAATATGAGTAAAGAGGAAGTTTGGGGGAATCCGGCGGCTTTAGGTTTAGTAGGTTTTGGTCTTACTACTATTGCATTAAGTTTAGCCAATGCTGGTATAATACCAACAACTGGATTGACAATAGGCTATGCAGTTTCATGGGGAGGACTAGCTCAAGTTTTTGCAGGATGGATATCTTTTAGGAGAAACGATACATTTGGCGGGACAGCTTTTAGCGGATACGGCCTATTTTGGATTGGTTTAGCATTAGCATTAATTCTGGGCTTACATGTCAGTTCTTCTGAATTAGGATTATGGATGCTATTATGGGGTATTTTTACGCTATATATGGATGTTGGAGCTATATTAGCTAAAGCAAGAGTTTTAAGTATTGTATTAACCTTATTATTTATCACATTCTTTATACTATCCGCTGCTGATTTTTCAACTAGTTCAATGATATTGAAAGCAGCCGGTTGGATAGGATTGATAACTGGTATATCAGCAGTATATTTATCTATGGCTATAGTCATTAATACAGTAAAAGGAAAAGTTGTTGTCCCTGAATAATCATTTTTTAATTTTAATTAATCATTTTTTTAATTTTTTATAAAATTAAATGATAAGAAATAAATTTTTTACGTTTAATTTTCATTTAATATATTAGGGTGTTAATCTAGTGTCTGAAGGAGAATCTGCAACTGCAGAATGGTATAAGTTAAGCGTTGAATTACATAGATATTATGGAGGTAAGATAGAAATAATACCTAAGGTTCCTGTTAGAAGGCTTAAAGATTTCGCTATTTGGTACACACCTGGTGTTGCAGAAGCATCACGATTATCTAGTAAAAACCCTGATTTATCATTTGAATTAACATCTAGATGGAATACAATAGCTGTTGTAAGTGATGGGACAAGAGTTTTGGGTTTGGGTAATATTGGGCCTGAAGGAGCTTATCCTGTTATGGAAGGGAAGGCATTAATTTATAAGTATTTAGGTGGAGTTGATGCAGTTCCATTAGTACATAGAGCAAGAGATCCCAATAGATTCTTGCAACTTTTGGAAGATATTGAGCCAAGTTATGGTGGTATAAACCTTGAAGATATTGAGAGTCCTAAGTGTTTTTATATATTAGATGAGGCAAGAAAAAGGCTAAAAATACCTGTATGGCATGATGATCAACAAGGAACAGCAACAATAATCTTAGCAGGTCTCATTAATGCATTAAAAGTCGTTAAGAAATCAATTAAAGATGTTAGAATAGTAATAGTGGGAGCTGGGGCTGCAAATACTGCTTTCTATAGGCTATTAAAGGGCATTAAATCAGATCTAGAAAATATAGTAGTAGTAGAGAAAAATGGTATCTTGCATCCAGAGATGCCCAATATAGATAAATTGATGATAAGTAATAAATGGCAATATGATATAGCAATAGAAACAAAGGGTGGGGGATTACCACCAAATTCAACAATTGATAAAGCATTTGAAAATGCAGATGTTGTTATTGCAGCAAGTACACCTGGGCCAGATACGTTAAAGAAGGAATGGGTTTCTAAAATGAATAAGGATGCAATTGTATTTGCATTAGCAAATCCTGTACCAGAAATATGGCCACAAGATGCAAAAAAGGCTGGGGCAAAGATTGTAGCTACTGGGAGAAGTGATTTTCCAAATCAGATAAATAATTCGTTGGTTTTTCCAGCTATCTTTAGGGGAGTTTTAGATGTGAGGGCAAAAACAATTAGCGATACAATGGCTATAACTGCTGCATATGAAATTGCTAAATTTGCTGAAGAAAAGGGCTTAAGTGAAAATTACATTGTTCCAACAATGGAAGAATGGGAAGTATATCCTAGGGTTGCTGCTGCAGTTGCTGTAAAGGCAGTTGAAGAAGGGGTTGCTAGAAAAACAACAACATATAAGGAAGAATTAGATAATGCTACATATATGATTTCATTATCAAGGAAGAAGCTAGAAACAGTATATCAAAGAGGCTTGATTAAAGATCCATTAATAGACTACACAAAGTAAAAATCATAAGGTTTAACTTCTTTTTTAAAACTGGGGGAAAACGTGTCTGTTCATATAAAAAGAAGGGGGATCTCTATAAGTTTAGAAGAATATTTGACGACAATCCTTAAAGAAGGAGGAAATAATAATTGGATCAGATTTGGAAATATTGCTAAAAGTTTAGGAACTACTCAGGCAAGCGTAACGGAAGCAATGCAAAAATTAGCCAAAGATGGTTACATATATTATTTTCCTTATAAAGGTGTTAGATTAACAAACAAAGGTAATGAATTGGCCTCTTCAATAGTAGAAAAGGAAAATGAGATCAAAAATTTGCTAATTAGGATAGGAGTTGATGAAAAAGAAAGCGAAGATATAGCATGTATATTGGAACATAAAATAAGCGATAATGCAGTAAAGAAACTAAAAGAGTTTGTTAATAAATGTGTATCTGATAAAAATTTTTAATTTTTAATTAACATAGCTTAAAGTGATGAGAATATTGTCCAAGAAGAGATTTGGTATAAGCATACCTGATGATCTATATGATAATTTAAATAAATTATCAAAACAATTGGACACAAACAGAAGCGATCTTGTTGAACAAGCAGTTAAGACATTTATCAATGATTATAAGCATTACTTAACTCCCCATAATTGTATTGGTGTTATGATAATTTCTTGCAAAGATGAAACAGCAGCAAAAGAAGCCATTGATAGATTTCAGGATGTAGCAAAAACCTATATCCACACACATGAAAATAATATTTGTATAGAATTGCTTTTTGTTTCGGGTCCATCAGAAAAAATTGCTGAACTACAAAAGAACTTAGAAAAAGAAGGAAAATGCCAACCCAGATATATACCTTTAGTTAATGTTGATAGTTACAACAAGTAAACTACCCCCACATTTTTTATCTTAGAACCAGAAAAGAAGATACCTTTTAATAGCTTATCTTCAGCTAAAACTGTTGCAGGATTTCTTTCTCAAATACCCTCAATTGGTGTCCCTGTAATTAGAAAAATACTTTTTCAATGATGAGATAAATATACCATTCCTCAACTTTCTTCACTAATTTTACATGTATAATAAGAATCGATGAGATAATGCCCCCCATTAGGGTAGGAAGGATGTCAGAATCTTAAATCTTAGGAATTTCAACGATAGACCATGCGATATCCTTAGCCTTCTCTAGTTTCTTTTGATGTTCTGTTAAAAACTTTTCTAAACGGGCTGAACCAAACAATTTACATTCTCCACATAACATTGATCCTGATTTACACCTTTTATATATATCAGTTAATTCAACATCATCCGGAACTAAATGATATAAATATAGATCATAAACAGGACATTTCTCAGGTTCTCCTCCCAATCTTCTTTGTTCTTCAGCTGTATTCCTACCACCGGTTAATGATGACATAAATTTCTTCTTTGCTTGATCTATTGGATCTGTTAAGAATATCGTTACATCTGGTTTACTACTGCTCATTTTACCTCCATCTAATCCCCTGATAAGTCTATGATATATTGAAGCAGGCGGCTCCAGATCTAAGTCCCCTTTAAATCTATCAGCCAAATCTCTTGTTAACCTTAGATGTGGATCTTGGTCAGCACCAACAGGAACTACTACATGCTTATATTCACCATATTCTGGTAATTGAGGATGCAAAATATCTGCAGCTTGCGTTAAAGCTGAAACAATTTTCCCTGGAGTTATGTCTCCATAAATTGCTTCTAATTCATTAAATGTTATCTTAGAGCTAAATAGTTGAATTAATGAATGATAAGAACCTTTCCTATTAGTTTGGAAATAGAATTCTGTTTCTTTAGGATCTAGGCCCAATGCAATAAGATTTGCAACATATTCTTCTATACCAATTCTAATTAAATCCTTTCTAGGCAAATGCCTAACTGCATAGGCCTCCGCATCTGCTAAACCAACAAATATTTTAAAACCTAGTTTTTGGAAATAAATTAATTCTAACCCAGTCATCATGTGTCCAAAGTGGAATCTACCGCTAGGCATAAAACCGGTCATAGCTGCAACTTTTTCTTTATTTTCAATTGCTTTCAATATTTTACTATCAAAATCTCTATGGCCAAATATTATGCCTCTTTTAATAAATGGGCTCAACTCTATGTTATCTTTTTTCATTCTATCTATTACTTCGTTAAATGGTCTTATACCAAATAAATCATAAAGCCTACTATAATCTTTAATATCAGGCCTTCCCCATGGATCTAATTTTATCTCGTTTTTTTCAGACATTTATTGCACCTCTTTATAACATATCTTCAAGAAATAAATATTTAGATTTCTATATAAAATTTTAGCCTTAGAATACAACTGTTTTTTAAGGTGGAAAAATGGAAGAACTAGACGAATTCGACTTCGAATTATACAACTACATTAAAGAATATATGCCAATTACTTTATCTGAGCTTGCGAGAAATGTAAAGCATAGCAAAAGTATGATATATAAAAGAATTAAAAAACTTGAATATTATGGACTTATAAATATAAAGAATCAAGGAGGGGTTTCAATAATTTTAATCAACGATCAAAAGAACCCTGTTATAAGCATTGGAATTCTTAGAGCCAGTGAATATCCATACATATTAAATTTTGTAAAAGGATTAAGAGATATTTTTGACCATGTTAACATTGTAGTTTATGATAATGCTTTTAAGGAAGCTGTAGACTTATCAACTGGTAAGATACAATTAGCAATGAATCCTGCAATATCATTGCTCGCAATAAATAGGCTTAGCAAAGGTATGGTTCACATAATTGGTGGAGGAAGTGGTGGGGGTAGCGGTATAGCAATGAATCCTAGTGGAAAAGAAGGTCATTCTACATCAATGATGTCATCAATGGAATTATGCGCTGAAATAAACAAATTAGAAACACCAAGAATTTATAGTAATAGTGGAGATGAAATATTAAATAAGGTTGTAAGTGGGCACGTTAGATATGGAGTTCTTTGGGAACCTTATTTATCTATAGCATCTAGAAATAACATAAAGACTATTTCATGTGAATTAGATACTTGTTGTTTATTAGGAGCAAATGCATCCTTAAGTGAAAAATACGAAAAAATAACAAAAATATTTTCAAAAACGATAAGTACATTTAAAATGACAAATCTTGATGGATATGCAAATTTAATTGGGATGCCATTGGATTTAGTTAAACAATCAGTTAAAAACTACACTTTTTTCGAGGAACCTGATAAAAATTATCTTAAGAAAAACCTATCAAATATTAGAAACGTTGTCCTACCATATAATGTAATTGAGCAATCAGTCATTATCTAATTCCCTTAATGTTAGTCTCAATTCTGTTAGAAGATTGGGTAAAGGAGTCATCAACATAGTTAAATGAGGTCCTTTAATATAATTTAATACCTTTTTCCATTCATCTTTTGGTCTAGAGTTTACATAAGATCCTAAAGCTTCCCTAACAAGCCTTGAGTTTGCCTGGAAAGTTCTTGCATATGCATAAAATACAGCAATATCCCAAGCAGCTTTTTTAGGAGTATAATTGCTAACTTGTTCAGCATCAATTAGAGTCATTTTATCTTCATCTGTTACAACAAAATTTCCTGGATTTGAGTCTCCTAGAGTTCTATTATTATTATGTATTAAAGCTAATGTGCTACCTAAATCACTCCATACATATGGATTCTTGCTCTTCAACACTACTTCGCCTTTAATGAATTCCCTCATCATTTTATATTCATATTTATCAATGCATATGGATAATATCTTTGGAGTATTAACAATCTTCCTTAAATCTATAAGAGAATTATATTCATTTCCTAGCCTTGCTAATGGTGTCTCTTTAAATGGAAATATGGAAGCAGAAACTGCTCCAGCCATGAACCATTTTAATGTACCATACATGTATTCCTTAATTACAACCTTATTTTTATCGTTTTCACAAATTTGACTAGAAAACAAAAGACCAGGCCTTTTACAGGAATAATTATACCCTAAAATATTTTTTATATAATTATCTAAATCATTACATGAATTTAATATACTACCTTCAGGGAGAGACAATAAAGAATAAGGATTTTCTATTAATTCGTTTGGTTTGCATGTTTTTCCGATACTAAAATTATTCCCAGAATACATAGTTAAAAATCCTAGTATAACATTTTTTCCTATATTTCCCATAATTTTATTAGTGCTTATATTTAGCAGGTCAAAATTTAAGTTTATATTTCCATTTACATTACTACCTATATTTTTTATATAGTCTTCATATTCCTTCCTTAAACCTTCTACACCTATTTTATCTATTACATCATTAAATATACATGAATAAATATTTCTTAAAGGTTGCATTCTAGATAATGGTATAAACTCTATAGGAATTCTAATTTTATTTGCCAATTCTCCATATCTTTGCGAAATTTCATATGCCTGTTCAATTGTTACCCTTAACTTATAATATTCAACTAGACTTTTTATGGTATCATCATATTCAACAGGTGGTATTAAAAGACCTGAAACAACATCACCCAACGTACTTAACTTTACATCAGCAGAAAATATCAAATCACCAACGACTAGAGTATTATTCTCAAATGTTGGTAATTTAAAACCATTAACAATTTTTATTTTGTAATTAATTCCCTTTATTTCGCCTTCCATTATTTAACACCTTTTTTCCATAAAATTTTACCATCATTATCTTTAATTTCAACTATTCTATGTATTGGAATAACTGTTTCATTATCATTTAATGTTATTGCCCAATTGCTAACAGCAAAGACCTCATCGGTTGTTATTTGCAGCAATCTAATCCCATAATCATTAGTTCTATCTATGTACGTAATAGTATATGTTTCTTTTTTATCAGAATATATTGCTTTGCTTATTATGTCTTTTATTTTACTTCTTTTTTTAGCCATTTTACACCAATATCTAATAAACTAACTAGATTAATATATTTGATCATTATATTTAATCTCGGTGGAAAAATGGGATGCGTATTTTGCGAAATTTCAAAGAAAGAAAAACCCGCTTATATAATTTATGAAGATGATGATATAATGACAATACTCGATATAAACCCCATATCGAAAGGCCATTTATTAGTTATCCCCAAAGAACATCATGAAGGGATCCAAGATACGCCAGTAAAAACGCTGATAAAAGCTTGGGTTACTGCATCTGCATTTGCAAAAATTTATAGAGTAAATCTAAATGCTCCTGGAGTTAATGTAGTTACCAATAGCGGATCTCCAGCTGGTCAAGTTATTTTTCATTTTCATGTTCATGTAATACCAAGATGGGATCAAGACGGATTTAAAAAAAGCGGACGTCATCAATTAAATGAGAAGGAGGCTAATGAAGTAATTAACATGCTATCAAATCACATCGATGTAGTTAAGGATTATCTGAAACAATTATAAAATGCTCGTCCTAAAATCCTTAATTTTAATAACATGCAATTTATATAAACCATTGTAATCAGTCATAATTGTTACCAAAGCATTGCCAGTATTTTTAATTAGTTTATATGAATTATAAGCACATACCTCATTATCCATTATAAATTCTACTTCTTCTCCTTGACCCATTTTTCCAAACTCTCTATATGCAAGAAACATGGGTTCAGGACAATCAAGGTTCCTCAAATCAATACTTCTCATAAATCTCACCCTAAAATTTTCTAAAATCATCAAAAGAGCAGTTATATAATTGCTCTACTTTTATATCTTCTATGTCAAAATAACTATTTTTTATTATATCTATGAGCTTATTTATCGAATCATTTAAGCCGCTTGCTACAACCTCAACTCTACCATCAGGAAGATTTTTTGCATATCCTTTTAAATTCAGTTTTTTAGCATTTGACCATATAAA
This sequence comes from Caldisphaera lagunensis DSM 15908, assembly GCF_000317795.1. Lineage (NCBI taxonomy): Archaea > Thermoproteati > Thermoproteota > Thermoprotei > Acidilobales > Acidilobaceae > Caldisphaera > Caldisphaera lagunensis. Next base: position 784,178 of record NC_019791.1, on the reverse strand, counting down.
ATGTCTAAATCCAACACCTTGAACATGACCATTTACTAATATCTTTAGGCAAATTTCCATTAAACCACCTCAATATAAATTAAATTTATCTATAATTTCTTGATCTAAGATGTATTTCTTTATTTTCTTCGGCGCATCAACCTGTTGTTTTCCCTTTTCAACAATTTCTCCTATAATGTATGGATCGTAACCTTTATATTTTAAATCTTTAATCAAATCTTCGTGTATCTCCTCTGGGGCTATAATTATGAAACCCCCATTGGTACCGGCTGTTGCATTTGGCATCAAAAAGTTTTCAGTAGCGAATTCTGATATTTCAGGGAAAAGTAATGGAAAATCAAACAATTTTATATGAGTGTTAGTTAATTTTGATTGTTCCCATACAACTAAAATCCCAGGCCCAGTTACATCAGTAGCTGATACTATGTGTTTTTCTTTGGAAAATTCTTCATTTAGATCAGGTAAATACTTTGCTATCACTTCAGCCATGGCTTTATTTGGTGAAGATATTATATTAACTGCCTTCTCCTTAATTTTTTCTAATTGGTCTATATCAATTCCTTTATTCTCTAATTCATCTATTATGCTCTCATCTATAGCTGTTGATAAATAAGTCGTTATAGGTGATAGCTCTCCCAATGGTCTTGTTGTTATAATTTTCATTCCTTTATCAGCCTTATCATGGAATGTTGGGGGTTTTTTATTGCTAGAAGATAAGACAGTTGCTCCAAGCAAAAGCCTTCCCCTTTTAGGTTGCTCTATATCAAGTAATTTTGCCCCAACTTCATTGGCAAATCTCTTAGCATTTTTGTATAATTCCTCTCTAAGCTCATCTGAAGGAGCGTTCAAAACTGGAGCAATCTTTAAATTATTATATGCTCCAACTACAAATAAATCGTTTAAAGAATTAGATAGAGAACCTGATACTTGTCTATAATCTGATGGCAGGCTTGTAGGATCTATTATATGCATCGTATCATTATTAGCTGCTACCAGCTTATCACCTTTATCATATGAAATTAAATCTGCTAACATGAATTCGTCTTCTCTGAAAGGAGTTACAATGGAATGCCCCTTTCCTAGATTTATTAATGGAGCACAATTACAGATGCTTTCATAAGCTGGTAAAACTTTTTTAATGAATTTTTCCGGCTCATTTGCTGATAGCTGATATACTTGTATTAATATAATTGCTCTTATTTCTTTGTCAAATTTGTAATCAATATCTACATTTTCTCCTAATGGCAGAACTTTCCTTTTTATTTCTACAGATTCAGGATCAGCATAAAATATATCAGCATCTTCCCTCTCGGCAATCCTTAAATTTTTTGATAACAAATATGGTCTTATTTTTTCCATAGCTGGATATACTACTTTCAATAAATCAACTTTAACTGCACAACCTGTTGCTAAAGATAATGGATCTGCACCCAAATTTCTATAATAAGATAACCTTTGCCTTATGTTATTTAGCAATACATCTCTCCTGCTATTCATTTTAATCCCTTATTACTAAATCGGTGGAGAGTTTTTAAGTATTTCCTATATAGAGAACAAATCGTTAAAAATAAATTTACTCTACATATAGATCAGGAATGAATTCACAAATCCATCATCTTCTAATCAATTTTTAAGAAAGTTCCTCATAAATATCATCAAGATATTTAATACCATTATCAGGTATAATACATGAATAATCTCCTTCTTCCAAAATCCCTTGCTCATAAGCTTTTTTAAATCCAGCTAAAACTGCCCCTCCACTAATACCTGGAATTATTCCATTATTTCTTGCAGTCTTAACAATCATTTCTACAGCCTCATCAAAGCTAACTGAAAATACTTTATCTGGTAATTCACTTATGCTCCACCATTTATTAAAATCTTGCTTTTTGATGCCCGGAATTGATCCATTTTCCATTGGTTGTACACCAAATACTTTTATTCCATTATATTTATTATGGAAATATAATAATATGCCAGCAATATGACCTCCGGTTCCCATTGATGCGAAAATGCCTTTTAGCCTTAGTTTCCCATAGATGGCTTGATAATCTAATTCTTTAGCAGTATACCTTAAATGAACTAAAACATTAAATATATTTGAAAATTGATCGGGGACAAACGCGTTCTCTTCCTGAGCGATTTTTTTAACTTTTTCTATCAAATCATTTGTACTATTTCCTTCCCTCACTACTTCAGATCCATAAATCTTTAACATCTTATCAGCATATTCAGGAGAACTATTGGGCATTAAAATTTTAGTTTTTTTGCCTAAAATCGATGATATAGCAGATAATGAAATCCCGGTATTTGCTGATGTTGCTTCTATAATCTTTTCTTTATTATTTATTTTATCTAAATTATTAAAAATTATGTACCATGCAGTCCTATCCTTTATGCTGAGACTAAACGGATTATACCATTCTAGTTTTCCCCAAATTTTTATTTTTTCATCATTTATTATTCCATTTAACTTTACTAATGGAGTAGGCTTATCCTTTTCTATCAATTCTATTGCATTATTATATACTCTAATTCCTGGATCGGATATTTCATCATAGAGAGCTAAAAAATCTAATGAAACATTAACATTTTCCTCATTTTCAGAAACTGCTGCATATTTTGTGCCCAAATATTTTAACGCCCAATAAATTTCTTGATTTTTAATAACCTTATTTCCTTTTATTAAAATTGCTTCTTTTTGGGTTCCGCTCCTTAAGAGCTCTTTTATTTTATCAATAATTATGTTAAATTCAACTCTATCGCTAATCAAACTATCCAATTCTTTAATCTTTGCCAAATTTGCCACCAATTTCTATCTAATTCCTTCCCATTTAGAATTAAATACATAGGTCTAAAAATTCTAAATCTCATTATTTTTAGTCTTTAAAATTGAAATATTTGCAACTTATCATTTATATTAAAAACTTTTCGTCTTTAAAATTAAAAAAGGTGTAAATATGAATGTAAATAGAAAAGAATTTTTACAAAATCTCTTTAAAACAATTAATATTTTAGAAAAAAGACCAATTTTCGAGAAAATAGAAAGCAAATATCCTTTAGCAATAATAGGAGACATTCATGGCTTTTTAGATAGCCTTGATAGATTTAAGAAAATTGCTGAAGAGGTATCAGCAAATAAATTAGTGTTCCTAGGAGATTATGTCGATAGAGGTCATATGGGTGTAGAAGTTTTGAATGAAATCTTTAACTTATTGGTAGATTTTAATGATAAAATAGTATTGCTTAGAGGAAATCATGAAAGCCTCGATATGAATATGTATTATGGATTTTATGAAGAATTGCTATCAAAAATTGGCAGAGAAGGTTTAGATATAATTAATCAATTTTATTCTAATTTGCCTATATCAATTATAATTAATGATGTCTTTTTTGTACATGGAGGAGTACCATGCATTGACTGCAAAAATAAGGAAGATCAAATAAATTTAATTAATTACTTCCAACACCTCAATAATATTAAAGGAAAAGAAGAATATTTAGAATTCAAAGATAATGTAATATTACAAATGGCATGGAATGATCCTGACGGTTCTATAGATTGGTTTGAGCCAAATTATATGAGAGGTGATGGAGTTTACTATTATGGTAAAAAAGCGTGGAAGAAATTTATGGAAGAAAATAATGTAAACCTAATAATTAGAGGTCATGAAACAGTTGATGGATTTCATATATGGAAAAACGATGGGGATTTTATTAGCAAAATAAAAAATAATGAAAAATTCTATAAAGATCAATTATATGGTAGTGTTATCACAGTTTTTTCAAGTAGGTATCATCTAGGAAGAGCAGGTTCAATAATTATTTATGAAGATGAAGTGGAATTTGTTGAATTATGAATTTATTTTATAAGTTTCCCCTTTCCAAATAACCCCCTTACGTTTAGCTTCTATAAATCCTGTTATTAATAGGTATGCTGGTATAAAGTATAATAGGCTATAAGGTTTTTTAATTTTATTGGTTAAGCCTCCTAAATAAAAGAATATATTTTCTATCATATAGGTCATAAATGATATAAATGATAATAAATATTGTTTAATAAGTATTAATGGAATCCAAATTAATGGTAGATAAAATAATAATATTAAACCTATGGCAAGCAAATAAATATTAATTGGATTACTAAGATTTTTCTCATAATCAAAAAATATTCTTGATAATAATCCTTTTATATCATCAACGTTATTCCACGATTTAGTCTTTATAAAATCTCTTCCATCTATAGGTATTATATTAACTCCCATAGATTTCGCTCTAGTTGCAAAATTTTTATCTTCCATTAAATCAGATTTAACAGAAGCATGGCCTCCAACTTCATAATAAGTGTATGGCATTATAGACCAACAACAGCCAAACATTAAGCTATAGTTACTATTTTTATTCACGCTCCTATCATAGCCAAAGTATCCATGTAATAATGCAGATAAAAATGATTGTGATGAGTTTGATATGACATTATCCGTTTCAAAATATGGCATAAATGTATATAATTCTCCTTCCTTTATATTTGATGCAACATTTACAATTCTTTGCATATCTCCTTCTATATCTGCATCCAGGAATAGCAAGGCATTATTGTATTTTGCCCTTTTTACACCATTATATAATGCGTAAGATTTAGCCACCCATGATTTTGGGACCTTATCAATATCTAACAGTTCTATTCTTTTATCAATTTCCATGTATTTCTTTATTATTTCTCTAGTATTATCAGTACTTCTATCGTTTACAACTATTATTTTTTCTAGTTTATCATCAACTTTTACTAGACTTTCAAGAGTTTTACCAATTTTGTTTTGTTCATTTCTTGCTGCCATCACAACTGTTACCCCTCTTTTTCCTACACCATTAAATTCTCTGAACGACTTCATACTTCTATTCAATGACCTTATACCTAATAATGTAATTATGATTATTCCTATTAGCAGTATTGATAGTATTCCCTGAAATATTATCATTCTCTCTTCACAATTAATTTATCTCATACTATGATAATAAATTATATTGTATATATTAAAAATTAATAGTGAATATTTATTAATATTATTTATACAATTCACTTATTTAATTTATTTTTTAGAAATTAAATTGTATATAATAATCATAGATTTGGACTATCATGCCACAAAATAATAAATTTTTAGAATTAAATTTTTAGTAGAGATGTTATACTTTCAAATTTTTAACATAATCAAATAAATTGATTTTATTATGATTAATTAAACGTAAAAGTTAATCTATCTGTATTGATTAAGATCTTAAAAAAATCAGTAATCGGTTCCATCTTCATAGCTTTTGCTCAGCTTATACATTACATCATCACATTAAAATTTTGTATAAGGAGATAATAATTTTTTCGAAGAAAATAAAAATAGAAATAAGAATACAAAAATAAACTTTACACGACTAAAATAATACGGTGTTAAAAACTTTGCCATGTCTTGCCGAACTTCATTCGCATAGCTTAGTTAGTGATGGTAAATCAACTCCTGAAGAAATTATATTAAGAGCAGTATATTTAGGACTGTCTGCTATAGCAGTTTCTGATCATAATACATTCAGAGGGTCTGCTATAGCCATTGAATCAGCAAAGAAATTGGACCTGAATATAACAGTAATTCCAGCAAACGAGGTTAGAACTATAAAAGGTGATGTATTGGTTTTATGTGAAAAGATTCCCTACGAAGAGCCCCCAAGAGAACCTCCACTATTACACGATTGGGCAAGCATAAATAATTGTATAACAATAGCTGCACATCCTTTCCATGTAGGAAGAAAAAGCATAGGAGGTTATTTAAAAAAGTATCCTAACTATTTTGATGCAATAGAGGTATGGAATCCAAGAGGTATACCCTTTTTAAATAAACCAGCTATGAAATTAGCAGAAAAATTTTCTAAACCAAAAACAAGCGGAAGCGATGCCCATATAATACAAGAATTGGGCACATCTCCAACTAGATTAGATACTACTGATTGTGATGTATATAATATTATAAACTCAATTAGGAAAGGAAAATGTTCTCCTACAATTAACTATATGAAAATATCAACCATATTTAATGTATTAAAATGGAGCATAAATCGGAGAATAAAGAAAAATAATTCTGCCTTGTATTAATAATTTTTATTTAATTTAAATTTTTATATAAGTTTTACGACAAATTAATTGAGATTAACTTTATTTCACTCATAGTTTCTATAGTAGATCTCACACCTTCTCTTCCTCCAATACCGCTAAATTTAACGCCTCCAAATGGCAATGCATCCCATCTTAATCTTGGGGAATCATTTATCATAACGCCTCCAACTTTTAATTCCTTTGCAATTTTAATAGCTCTTTTAATATCATTTGAAAAAATAGCTGCTTGTAAGCCAAATGGAGAAGAATTTGCAACTTCTATGGCCTCTTCTTCATTATGGAAGCTATAAATTGGAGCTATGGGGCCAAATACTTCTTCTTTAAATAAATACATATCTTTACCAACATCTGTTATTATCGTTGGAGAATAATAGTATCCCTTCATATTTAATTTAAATCCACCTAGCCTCAATTTTCCTCCTTTATTCAACGCATCGTTTACAAAATAATCCATTTTATTAAGGGCGTCAATGGAAATAACTGGTCCTAGATCTGTTTTCTCTTCTAGAGGATCGCCAACATTAAGATTTCTTGCCTTATTAATAAATTCATTTAAGAATTTATCATAAATACTTTCATGCACCAATATTCTTTTGCCAGCATTACAATTTTGTCCTGCATATTCATATCTGGCTCTAATTGCAATGTTAACTGCGTAATCTATATTTGCATCATCTAATACAATTATTGGATCAGAACCCCCCATTTCTATCATAAGTTTTTTAGCTGTCTGAACTGCTTTACTAGCAATAATAATTCCAGTGTTTGTAGATCCAGTAAATGTTATTCCAGAAATTTTTGGATTTGTAACGATTTCGTCACCAACATCAGCATCCCCTGGCAATACACTCAAAGCATCTTTTGGTAATCCTGCTTCATAAAGTATTTTTCCCAATTCCAATGCTGTTAAAGGAGTAAATGGTGATGGCTTCACTATAACAGCATTTCCTACAATTATATTTGGAGCAACTTTATGAGCAAATGAGTTTGCAGGAAAATTAAATGGAAGTATTGCTCCTACTACACCTATAGGCTCTCTTATCTCTAATAACATTCTATTCTCATTACCTGGAGGATATTCATATGAATCTATTCTATGATATTTACCTTCTAAAACAATCCTTGCCTCCTCAGCAGTTATATTAAATAATTGAATTGCCCTAATCAATTCGACCCTTGAATCCTTCAACGGCTTTCCACTTTCTAAGGCTAATAATTTTGCCAGAGATTCTTTCCTTTCTTCAATTAAGCCAGCAGCTTTTTTTATTATCTTTTCTCTTTCCCTTAATGATAACTTAGATAAATTATTAAATCCATCAATAGCATAATCTATAGCTTTCCTTGTTAATTCTTTATCAGCAAAATAGACTTCATCAATTATATTATCAGGATTAGAAGGGGATCTTATTTTTACCTTTTTATCTGTTTCATATTCTTTTCCAGATAAAAGGACCCCTTTCGTAACCTACCACCATTATATATTTTTTCTCAATAATTTAAATACTTGTATCATAAAAAATACATTGATAAAAATGAGAGATATAAAAAATCTTAATACTTTAGAAAAATACATCCTAGTTCACATATATAGATTTGGCCCAGATACACCATGGCTGATGGCACATAGACTACTTGGTAATTATGGATATAGTGCAAAATATGATCCTGATGAAATCGAGAAGAATTGCAAAACATTGGAAGAAGAAGGATTATTAGTTGTTTATAAAGGAGAATTAAAAATGAAAGTGACATCTTCTATAAAACCTTGGCTAAAGGTAAAATCAAAAGAATTCAAACATAAACCCTCTGGAATTTATTATGATTTGAGTAAAGAGGGAAGAAAAGTTGCTTCAAATCTTTATAAAGAAATTTTCAAAAACAAATAGGCCTTATCAAATCAATTTAATAGGTCTTGATTATAATTAAAACAGGGAAGGAATTTTGTCTAGAAAGAGGATTTTCGAATCAATGATAGCAGATAATGTGGCTAAGATTGCAAGCGGGTTAGAAAATCCAGATGATTTTAATACGCCAATCTTAGCATCTCATGTAATCGAAGCAGTCAAAAAAATTGGAATAAATTTACATACAACAAAAGAAGGGTTACTCATATGCTATTTTTGCAATAAGGGACCTTTTACTAAGAAGGGTTATTATCTTCATCTAATTCGTTCTCATTATTATGATCTGATTGATTCTGTTGTTCGGGAGTCGGAGAGGATAGCTTCATCATCGAAAGATGTTGGGTCTTTATAATCCTTTTATCTTTCTCAGTATCTAATACAACAAGTTCTATATCATCGTTTGCCTTTAATGTACCGTAATAAATGTAAATTTCATTGCTTATATCAATCCATTTTATATCATCGTTTTTGAAGATAAAATATCCTTCAGGTGACATTTTTAATTGGTTCTTCTTTATGAGGCCAACCCTTTTCAATTTTATTGGTATATTATATAAAAGTCTTCCCCTATCCTTAACTCCATCGGCAAAAACATATTTGGTTTCCAAAGATTCTACATTTATAACAAAAAAATCTCCTTTTTTCTCTTTTCTCTTCTCTTCTGCTAAATTATATAGAAAATTTAAAGGATCTTCCTTACTCTCGATTTCTTCAACATTAATTAATTTATAGCCATCAAACGATATTTCTTCTAAATCAATTGTTTCTTTTTTAAACCATTGAACTATCGCTTTGAATTTTTGTTCTTTTGATTTTTGACTTTTTGCCATGTTACCTACCAACTTAATTTTGTATTAAAGCTATTAATATTCTTTTTACTGACATTTGCATAAATAGCAAAGTTCTCATAAATTCAATTTCTTATATCCCATTGAGATAAAAGAGTATATAAAACAATATTTAGAACTTCTAATTTTATCCATATTGATATCCTTATATTTGCTAAAATTGATTAATTTCTTATTCTGTAATCAAGTTTACAATAAATAAACCTTCTACTCATCTAATTTCATTTTTATAGATATATTAGGATCCCACTATAATTATATCTAAATTGCAACTATATATTTTATATTTCTTCAAATATATAATTTACAAATGGTGACGAGAATGTCCATAAATCCGCCAGTAATGGATATGCAACCAAATGTATACTTGATAGAAGGAGAAAGTGCATTTTCTTATCTTCCTATTATTAGAAAATTACAAAACCAAGGGAAAAAAGTGATAAGCTTTGGTATAGGCCAACCAGATTTTCCTACACCAGATCATATTAAAAATGCAGCTAAAGCTGCCTTAGATGATAACTTTACTGGTTATACAGAAACTCAAGGGATTCCTGAACTAAGAGAAGCTGTTGCAAATTATTTAAATTCAAGATATGGTTCTGATGTAAAAAGTGAAGAAGTTATAGTTACTCCAGGATCGAAAACAGCAATATTTATGGCTGCTGCAGCATATATAAGGCAAAATGATGAGGCAATAATCATAGAGCCAAGCTATTATGCGTATGCCCAAGTAGTAAAATTATTTGGAGGAATACCAAAATTTGTTTCCTTAGATTTTGACCCAAATAAAGGTTTCAGTTTAAATGTAGAAAAAATAGAAAAACAAATAACAAATCATACAAGAATGATCTTCGTTAATAATCCCCATAATCCAACAGGGGCTGTATTCTCAAGAGATCAATTGGACCAGCTTGTAGAATTGGCAAGAAAAAAGAATATAATATTAGTTGCTGATGAAATATACGATAACTTAATATATAGAGGTTCCTTTAAGAGTCTTATCTCTTACTCAGAATGGAGAGATAATCTATTATATATAAATGGCTTCTCTAAGACGTTCTCTATGACAGGTTGGAGGCTTGCATATTTAGTTGCGAGAAAAGAATTAATGCCCAGGTTTAATGATTTAGCTGTCTCATTGTATAGCTGTGCCACATCTTTTGTTCAAAAAGCAGGTGTTATAGCATTAAATGGTGATTGGACACCAGTTAAAAACATGGCAGAAGAATTTAATAGAAGGGCCCAAGTCCTCTATACAATATTAAAGAATGCTGAAGGTTTTGAACCATATTTACCTCAAGGTGCATTCTATATGTTCCCAAGAATATCATCCATACTAAGAAAGACCAACTTAACAGTGAAAGAGTTCGTCAATTTATTACTTGAAAAAGCTGGTGTATTAGTTTTACCAGGAGACGCTTTTCCAGATAAAGCAGGGAAAGAATTCGTAAGATTTAGTTATGCAACAAGCATGGAGTCCATAAAAGAAGGAGCAGAAAGGATTGTAGAATTTACAAAGGACATATTCAAAAAATAATTTCAAAATAAAACTTTGAAAACAAACTAAAAATTCAATAATTATTTTATTATTTGCCAAAATATTGTTATCTGGGTGGGAAAATGGTCATAGGACTTATAACAGATTTTGGTAACAATTTTTATACTGGAATTATGAAAGGTGTAATAAAGAATATAAATAATAATGTTTCAATAATAGATATAGACAATAATATACCTAAGTTCTCAATCCTATCAGGCTCTTATGTTCTATATACATCATATGAATGGATGCCAAAGAAAGCAATATTATTAGCTGTTGTTGATCCTGGAGTAGGAACTGAAAGAAGAGCATTGATTTTAGAAACAAAAAATTATTACTTCGTTGGACCAGATAATGGATTATTATATGAAAGCGCTATTAATGATGGAATCGTATCTATGCATGAAATAGAAATTGAAAAATTAAACAATCTTTTAAGAAATAAATATGATTTAAATATAAATATTTCACGAACTTTTCATGGTAGAGATGTTTTTGCCCCTAGCGCGGCTCTCTTATCATTGAATGAAAATATTAGCCTTTTTACTAAAAATATAGATAAAATTGTTGAGCTTAAGATACTAGACTATATTAAAGAAGATAATAAAATATACCTTAAGGTTATATATATTGATGATTTTGGAAATGTGGTTTTGAGTTCAAAATTTAATAATTTAAACATTAAGGATAGTAAAGTAGTCAAAATTATAAGGAATGGTTCTGAAATTGGAATTAAAGTAGGAGAAAAATTTGCAGATGTAAATGAAGGAGAATTATTAATTTATGAAAATAGTTTTGGTTTTGCAGAAATAGCAATGAATAAGGGAAACGCCTCAAAATTTTTAGGTTTAAAGATTGGCGATGAAGTTATTATTTCTCATTAACACAGATATTATCAAATATTTCCAGAATTTTGCTGCAGTTGCCCTTAAACCTTAAAGGATCTAGATACTTAGGTTGTTTTACTTTTCCCTCAATAATATTTATCAATAAATCTGATAATCCTGCAGATAGTGTTAATCCAGCACCATTTAGCCCGCTTAAAACATATTGGTTTTTACCTATTTCTCCTACAACTGGGTATCCATCACATGTAGTAATACATGGTGCTGACCATGAATTCACTGGATACATATTTAAAGCTTCTTTATATTCATTTGATATTTTCTCTAATATGTTATAAACTTCACTTGAATCAACTATAAAACCATCCTCTGGCTTCGATAACATAATTCTTTTCCCATTACCTATTATTGCTCTTTTACTAGATTCTGGCACATAATAAAATTCATTAATATCATCTTCTATTATTGAATTTATTTGCTTCCCTTCAACACTATGGGCTTGACATTTATATTTAACTAATCCTTTCAAATTTAATGTATCTTGAATCCAGGGGCCGTTTGCATATATGATTATATCATAATATCCCTCATTATCATCATTTATTTTTCCGTTAAAAATTTCAAAATTTTTCATCAAAACGTTTAATGCCTTCCCAATATTAATTGTTGGTTGAGAAATTATCAATCCTTTTTTTATATAAATACCATCAAACATATCATCATAAATAACTTTTGTCTTTATATCATTTTTACTTAAATAGTTTAATATATCTAAAGCGCAATTGAACTCATCATCTTTAGGTAACCAAATAGAATCATGCCAATATAGGATATCATCGCCTAAAGATTTATACAATTCCATAGATTTAAGTGATATATCTATCATGTTTTTTGGGACCTGGAATGATAATATCCCTGCAGCTTTGCTTGATGCACCAAATCCTGGATAATTGGTTTCTTTTAATACTACATCATATCCTTTTTTAGCCATGAGGTAAGCTGTCCACAAACCTGAAAATCCTGCACCTATTATTTTTACCTTTGTCATCGGTTCACCCAAATATATTCACATTAAATCCCATGTATTTTTGGGTTATTATACTTAATTAGTTTTCTAAAAATTTTTTATACAAAGAAATAGATTCATTTACAATTTCATTTAAAATATCAATTCCTACATTCCCTTCTATAACTTTTTTTACTATTTTATCTTTATGCTTAATAATAATTACAACTGTAGGAGAAGCTTTTATTTTAAAATAAATAAATCCCTTCCTTGAACAATCAGAATTACAAAATTCAGTAAACCATTCACAAACAAAAACATAAAAATATGTGTTTTTTGTTTTTGAAAAATTATTAACGAATGGATACCAAATCAAATTAAAAATTTTGCATGCTGGACATAAATTATTGCTGAAGTATATTATATTAACTCCATCATGAAAATAATTTAAATTTGTCTCATCACATGCAATAATAACCCATTTGAATGATTTAGGATCAAAAAAATAAAAACCATTTGAATTGGGTATTGAATTTGAATCCATAATTTTTCACTAGCTAATTAACCATAAAATGGGGCCCAGCTTCTCCATCCTTCTATATGTTCATATGTTGCAGCAATGCCGGTGTAGAGGGCTAATATTGCTGCTAACACTAACAACAAAATTGCTATATAACTCCAATATTTTTTAGCCTTTGTTTGCAATATTGGGCTCAATAATCCATTTATTCCAATTAACAAATATAATGCCCCAGCCCCTGTAGGAGAATTAGTCATGCCAAAATGCAAAATTGCAGCACCATAATTTATAACAGGTATTGAAAGAATAGCGATTCCAGCTAAAACACCTGTAATAGGTACTTTGTATATGTTGGCGAATCCTAAAGCGATTAGTGCTATTCCATATAAGCTAAATGGATCTGACAAAACCAAATTATAAGATGATGGTAAAGGCCAAACAAATGAACTCCATAAGCCCATTGCTAAAGAATAGATACCTAATGTCAAGAAGAAATATCCAAATCCTCTATTAATTTCACTTAATTTCTGTTGATCATAATTTAGTGTGAAATTTAACAATACCCAATAAGCTAATACTAATAGACCTCCACCTAACAACATTAATTCTATGTCTAACACGTCTACAAACAATGCCATTTATCTCACCTGATTATAATTCTATACATACAGAATTTTAAATATTCTCTTATTATAGATAAATACCCTCTTTATATAAAAAATTTATAAACTAATTCTGTTTATTGTTTTATTATATTTTTAATATATTCTATTATATAATTCAATGTATCATTATTATAGCCAGAAAATTGATCCTCAAGTATTGGTAATTCTATCGAAAATAAATAATTAGTTAATTGAAATACTTCTTGCGTTTTTATAACCCAGGGTTTACCATTAAGATTTAAAAGTTCTATAGCTTTTTTATATCTATTCCCATCAACTACCATCGCTTCTCCCGGGGTTACTATAACTACTACATCTGCATTTGTTGATAACGGAGTTGGTGATGCTATATTTGAATTAGATTCTATAACGACAATCTCATGTCTATTTTCTAGGTAATTTAAACATTTATCAATATCTCTTAAAGCTCCACCTGAAATTAAATTTAAAATATATTCATCGTCAACTTTAACTATATTTTCAATAACAGAAACTAGATCTAGGAGTTCATATTCAACACTTTTAGAACTCCTCTCTATAGCATTTACGTTTATCAAATGGGTGTTATATAATGAATTGCTAGGACATAAAGTTAATCTTGATATACCAAGTCTCATATTTGGCATATAAAGAGCATTACTAAAACTGTTAAGATTCCTTAATTTTTCAGGCAAAACTGGTATTAATAATCCGCCAAAAGGATTTATTATATTTATAGGTTCTTTTTCTCTAGAAAATTTATGCAGCATTATTGAATCGCTTGTAACAACCATCTTATTCTTTTTTGATTCTATCAGAGCTTCAGGATGACTCCATAATTCGGTCGCACCTAATGGCTTAAATCCAACTGAATCGTATCCTTGACTTATTAATGCATTAATTATGCTTGATGCGAATATTGTTTTACCAGAATTTTCTTCAAGCAACCCTATTACAAGTACTTTCATGATATTTCACTTATCTATTTATATTCTAGGAATTAATTTAAATGCAAAGAAATATTATAAATGTTTCTTTTTAATTGTCTCATATGTTAAAAAGATTAAATCCTCTTATATAAAATATAAATGGGAGATGAAGATAGTTGTGCCCGAATGAAGCGTAAAGCGATGATAATCTCTGGGGTATCGGATCCTTTATTTGATTCTCTCCCTTCCATAAATAAGTGTTTCATGTTTTTGCAAATTGCTCATAAAAAACTTAATTTTTAATTATTAATGTTTTCTCATAAATACAAATATAATGGTTTTTATGTTTAATCGTTCAATATAAACATATTTAATAAAACAGTATTTATACTATATAACATTTCTTATTTAAATTAAGATAACAATGATATGTTTTATATTTATATCTTTTTTTATTAAGTTTATATTAAATTTATATTAAATTAAAAAACATTTATATACCCAATTTAAAGATTTTAATTGCAACAAAAGATGATAAGAGTGAACAAACAAATACATGGGAATCAAATTTATAATATATGGAGTCAAATTTTATCAAAAGAAGGAATTTATATCATTGTTTTCAGAGTAAATGATTACATAAATTTAATAATTAATAAGAATGAATTCATTATAGATAAAGGATATATAATTTACATTGGTTCTGCGGGAAATGGGTTAAACAATAGACTAAGGAGGCATTTAACAAAAAACAAGAAATTGAGATGGCATATAGACTATGTAACAAATAATAAATCAGTAGAACCATCAATAATTTATTATAAAGAGGGTTTGTATGGTGTTAAGATAGAAGACGAATTAAGTAGCCTATTTTATTCAAAATTTTTAAAAATAGATAATTTGGGGGCAACAGATTCAAAAATGCCTCACATGTATTACAGCAATAATATAAAAGAAATTTTGAAAATCATTTATAAATTAGATGGATCTATTATAATTTTCCCAAGTATATTTGATTATTTTTAATTAAATACAAAATTAAAATAACGCAATATTTTAGATTAATTACTCCTTCACCACAAAGAGGGAAAGAAATTAAAGCTAATATACATATATATTATTCCTAGAAATTTATTTCAAAAATGGGGAATAAAATGGGTAAAATAAAGCTAGTTGTCTTCGATGTTGACGGCGTTTTAACAAAAGAGAAAAGCAGTTGGGGTTTTGTTCATAAACATTTTAATGTAGAGGATAAAGCAAAGATATATTTTGAAAAATTTGAAAAGGGTGAAATAAACTATGTCGATTGGATGAAGTTAGATACAAGCTTATGGATTGAAAAAAATAATGGTAAATTAAAAAGAGAAACACTAATAGAAATTTTAAATAAAATTGAAGTTAGACCCGAGGCTCAAGAAGTATCTATGTGTTTGCATAAAAAAAGAAAGTTGATAGCTCTTATAAGTGGAGGTATTGATCTTTTAGTCTCAAGAATAAGTAAAGTTATTGGCGCTGATTTTTGGTTTGCAAATGAACTAGAATTCGACAAGTTTGGCTATTTAATCCCGGGCGGTTACCCATTAGTTGGAGTTAATAAAGAAAAACCGCTTAAAATGTTACTTCTTTCCGAAAATATTAAGCCAGACGAAGCAGCATATGTAGGAGACTCTACATGGGATGCATCTGCTATGAAGCTTGTTAAGTATCCAATACAATTCGGTGATGATGAATCATTATCAAATATAGCTAAATTTAAAATTAATAATCTAAAAGAGATTTGTAATATAATAAATGAAATAGAAAAAATATAGTTTAAGATTGTTTTATATAACCTATTAATACATCAGTATATTCTGATGTTGATATTGGTTGAACTCCTGGCATTTCTCTAGCTAGATCATATGTAACTTGTTTGTTATTTATAGCGTTCTTTATTGCATTTTCTATTAGAACTTTAACTTCTCTCCAACCCATATAATCTCCTATTAAGACTGCTGCACTTAATATTTCAGCCGTTGGATTAATTACATTTTTGCCAGCATATTTAGGTGCTGTACCATGAACTGGCTCTGCAACTGCTATACCATCTCCCATATCCATACCAGCTGCCATTCCTATACCTCCTACCAATGCGTTTGCTTCGTCGCTAATGTAGTCCCCATTAAGATTTGGAGCAACTATTATATTATATTCTCCTGGTCTTGTAATAATTTGCTGTAACATATTATCAGCTATTCTATCATTTACTAATATCTTATCTTGTGGGGTTTTCCCTCCGAATTTTGTATTTACTTCATCCTCTGTAACAACATAGTCTCTAAACTCATTTACAGCTACTTCATAAGCCCATTCTCTAAAAGCACCCTCAGTATACTTTTGTATATTACCTTTATGCTGTATCGTAACACGTTTAATATTATTTCTTAATGCCCATTCTAAGGCCCTTCTCATCAATCTTTGAGTTCCAAATTTCGATATAGGCTTTATACCAATTCCTGCATCAGGTCTTAATTCTATTTTTAATTCTTTCTTGAAGAAATCCCTTATTTTATTTGCTTCTGGAGAGTTCCATGGAAATTCAATACCCATATATACATCTTCTGTGTTTTCTCTAAATATTACCCAATCAATCTTTTCTGGGTGACAGTGCGGAGCAGGTTGACCATACCATTTAACAGGCCTTATATTAGCATATAAATCGAGAGCTATTCTTATAGCAACATTTAAGCTTCTAAATCCACTTCCAACAGGTGTTGTTAAGGGTCCTTTAAGATTGATTCTTGCCCTCTTAAAGGCTTCCAAAGTTGCATCAGGTAATAGCGTACCACATTCTTTTTCAGCTTCTTCACCAGCTGCTACTTGCCACCAAGTAATCTTTCTTTTACCTCCATAAGCCTTGCTTACAGCAGCATCTACAATTTTTATTGCACTATCAACAATTTCAGGCCCAATACCATCTCCTTTGAAAAATGCTACAATTGGATCGTCTGGAACAATTAGCTTACCGTTTTCATATTTTGCAAAATGACCTTCACTTGGCGGTTTCAACTCATTAACATTGCACGGAATTTTACCCAACTCACCTCACCTTTTAAATATGCATATATATAGAGTATAAATTTATTAAATTTGACCTGGTTAGAAACAAAATTAATTTAAATATTTTCTTTCCTAAAAGTTCTCTTATAAAGAAACATGGAAACTTATTAGCTTAATTTAATTAAAATTGAAAATTTATTGCCTTCCATATAGCAATGCTTTGAAATTGTTTAAATATGGCTTTTTGACTATTCCTTTTTCAGTTATTATTCCTTCAACTATCTCAGGTGGAGTTATATCAAAAGCAGGATTGAATGCCTCAGTTCCATCAACTGTAATGTTTAATTTTCCCATGATATTAGTAACCTCATCTTGTGATCTTTCTTCAATGACTATATCATTAGGATTTTCTGTAGGGTGAACTGTACTTGTCGGAGCAGCGACATAAAATGGTTTTTTATGATAATTTGCTGCAAGCGCTAAATTAAATGTTCCTATTTTGTTTGCTACATGACCTGTAAGGGTTATTCTATCGGCACCTACAATTGCTAAATCTGCCATATTCTTACTAAATAATAAACCAGATGCACCATCAACAACAAGTGTAGATGGTATTCCCTCTTTCTTTAACTCCCATATTGTTAATCTAGCTCCTTGTAATAGAGGCCTGGTTTCATCTGCATAAACATGTATGCTTTTGCCTTCATAGAAAGCATACCTTATAACTCCTAGAGCTGTTCCAAATCCAGCTGTTGCCAATGCGCCAGTATTACAATGAGTTATTATTCTTGAATTGTTTTCAATTATTTTAGAACCATATTTCCCCATATTAACGTTATTCTTAATATCCTCGATGTAAACTCTGTGAGCTTCATTTAGTACATTTTGTTTTATATCTTCAAGGTCATTTTTTTCGTAATTACTCAAGATTACATTCCACAACCTATTTAAGGCCCAAAATAGATTATAGGCCGTTGGCCTTGTTGATGCCAATACGTTATAAGCCTCTTTTACATCTTTTAATAGGTCATCAACTTTACTTGCATTACTATATATTGTTGCTAACGCTAATCCATATGCAGCTGAAACTCCTATAGCTGGTGCACCCCTTATCTCCATTTCTTTTATTGCTTGTGCAACTCTATGATAATCTTTAGTACTTCTGTACAACTCTTTCCAAGGTATTAATCTGGTATCGATCCAAACAAATTCTCCTTTATCAAAATCCCAATATAATGGCTTTATTTTTAGATACTCTTCTAACTTATCCAATTCATTTCTTATATCTTCCATGGTTTCACCTTATTTTTATTATTTATTAAACAAGACTATATATTATATAATGAAATTAATAAGCATTGTAGCTATTTTTAATATATATAGAAAATTAAAAGGAAAAGTATTTTATAAGAATTTTCATAATATTAATAGGCGAATAAAATGGGGTTAAAAGAAGAAATAATAAAATGGTTAAAAGAAGAAAACTTAGAAGTATCAGAAATACCAATACCTAAAGATGCGCCAATAGAGTGGGCTATTAATACCATGGTAAATGCCCCCTTCAGAGTAGCTATCTCGATACAAAGACCAAAAGGAAAAACCGAAAAATTTGCATTTACAATGGCAGTCAAAGTAGCTGAACAGCATAAAGAGAAAATTATTAAAATGCCTGAGCAGGAAAGAGCAAACATGATAGGAGAATTATTAAAAAATTTGTATATGATGTGTCCTTCATGTATAACTATATTTCAGCCTGATATAAACAATCCAGATAACATTATAGTGACAAAGATAATATATCAAGATAAAATAACTCCAAGTGAAGTTACAGATTCTGTAAGAATTCTTTCAAATGCATACGGTTTAATTGTAACTCATTTTACTATTAAGCTAGGGGGTTCATTTAAGCAAGGAGAACAAACTGTAATGCACATATAGTAAAAGGTGAAAGTATTGGTTGAATTACACCCTGTAGGAATATTAGCAGAATCAAATTGTTTTTATATCGCTGCACCTATAATAAACGCCCCTTGGAAGCCAAATGAAAATATCGAGAAAATAATTTCAAACATAATAAATGAGTTAAAAGCATGGGATATAAGTAATTATAATTTAACAAAAATTGAAAAAGCAATATATTTTTCAACAATTTATGGAGGATTAACCTTAATTTATACTTGCGATCCTATAGTTGCGATAAGCAGAATACATACCAATATAAGCTTATCTTTAAAAAATAGTGAAAATAATGAAACTAAGATTATGAAAGATGAAGACCTATTAAAAGCATGGGCAATAATTTTTAATGGAAATGAAACAGAGGGACTTAAAATACTATCAGGTAACTTAGTGTTTCCAAAGGATTATAAATGGGATATTGGTGGAGAATATAAAATAGCAGCTAGAGGAATTAAATATTAATTATCTTACTTATTTTCAGATCTAAAGGGGAGGCTTTATATGGTGTAAAATCATAGGTTATTTTCTATGCAATATTTCCTGATCTTAGATACGTTTATATAGAAATATTTCATTAATAAATTAGCGATGTATTTTCCATAGTCTGTAATCACTATTTTATTGCTATCTTTTTTTATTGCATTTATTAAATATAATAAATATAGCTCTTCTTTCATATAATTCTCAATATTTGCTCCAAAGAGCTTTTCAAATGTATCATTATCAATATTAAATGAATAAAACTTATAAATAAATTCAAGATATACTTGTTCCTTTAATGAAAGATCCTTACTGAGTATTGTTGGCATAGAATTTTTTGATATTAATTTTTCATATTTGTTTATATTAAAAGAATTAACAAGATATTTACCATTTATATAACTCATAGCCCCTGTCCCAATACCTGCAAAATATGGATAGTCAACAATATATTCATCTGTTATGAAATCACTACCCTTAGAATAAGTCCATGCATTAGATTGATAAAAATATGAATTAACAAAATTTTTCATTATATAAAAATAAAATTGTTTTTCCTTACTCTCATCTATTTCTTTGTTCAAATTATTATTTCTTATAGAAGGCATTATTGGATAAAAAGTTAATTGGTTTGCCTTTGAATCCTTTATTTTTTCAATCTCATATCCTAAATCATTTATAGTTTGATTTGGCAAATTAAATAAAATATCAACATTTAATGTCTTTATTTTAGATGCCATATCTATTTTACTTAATATTTCTTCTTCATCGATATTAGCTCTACCTATCGATTTTTGTATAGATGGCTGAATTGCTTCAACTCCTAAGGATAACCTAGTTGTTCCACATTCTTTCAGAGTATTTACTTTTTCATCAGAAATATCTTGTATTGAACCTTCTATCGAAATTTCCTTTATTTTATAATAATTCTTCACATAATCAATTAAATCACAAACTTCACTTGTTGTTAATGTGGGAGTTCCACCACCTATATATATTGATTCAAAATTATAATTCTTATCAATATATTTATCTATCTCTTTTTTCATTGAATCAAAATAGTCCTTCACCAAATTCTTATTATATAACACACTATGAAAAATACAAAAAGGGCATAAAGAAGAACAGAAAGGAACATGAATGTACAATGCCTTGCAATCAATGCATTCTTCAGGTTCTTTAGCTGAATAATTTTCTAAATGCCAATTGTAATTATGAAAAATATATTTAATTACATTTTCAATAATCAAATTTATCCCAAATCTATATGTAAAAATTAAAACCTATAAGGATTTGTAAAAAACTAATATATATTTTATTGATATTAAAAATATTTTTGATATTACTAAAATTTGTTCTTATAGCATTTAATGTACCTTAAATTGTAGTTTTATTATTAACTTCCTATCCAGCATAAAGATAGAGTATTCCCATCATTGGTTCGTGCACACATATTTATCATATAAGCAGTCAAGAGGCTCGAGAATTCCTCTCATAAAAATTCTATTTGCTATTGATTCCTTTATCTAACTATATGAGGAGTGCGAGACGACATCTATTTCTAAAACTACTAAGCGTTAAATAATAATACAATAAAGGTTATTCCTTAGCACTCAAATCATTTAAGGCAAGGGATTAATGACAAATTCTTAGTTATAAAGATCTTTATGAAAATCCGTAAGAAACTTCTTAGTATTAAAATAACTCTTAATTTTCAGCCAATCTTTCATATATTTTTTATTATATCAGAGATGTCCTCTAAAGACTTCTTTTTAGTTTCTATACCATACTTTAGCCATAGAGTTGCACCAGAGAGACCAAATAGCCATAATCCTAAATTGTAAAATATATAAGTGAATTCACTAAATCCTGATGTGAGAAATATTGAGCCTACATATAGAGAATAAGCTATAGCCCTTACCAAACCAATTCCAGTTGCTCTTATGTTTGTTGGAAAAAGCTCTGGCTCAAATATTACTCTAAAGGCCCAGCCAAGTTCTCCAAATAACCCATTTAAAAACAGCAATGCCATAAATATTGCAATTATTGATCTGGCAAAAAGAAACTGAGGTATAAACAATGCCATAGTGAACGATCCTCCAAGATATGCTATAAAGGCAATTATTTTTCTACTAAATGAATCTACAAAAGGTATTAATATTATTCCTCCTATAGTTTCTCCCAAATTATAAATAAATATTATCCATGATGTAAGCCTTGGAAAAAGATAAGGTCCGATAATTAATGCCATTAATGCATATGTTAAAACAATAGTTATAGCCATAGATACTAAAAAGTATAGTCTAATAGTATAATCCCTTTTACTTATCTCTACCTTCGTTTCTTTCACAACATTTTTATAGTATTCCCATCTAAAAGATTCTGGTATCAATGCTCTTGTGATAACAATTACTGGTATTGATAAAGCTAAGAGTATACCAAAGGAAAGCCTTTGTATGTATATTGAAAAGCTTGTCACTATAGAAAGCAAAGCTGCTATTAATGCTCCAAAGTTGGCTATATTTGTAACACCAACAATGATTTTTCCTCTATGATTCTTTGGGGATATTTCAGATAGATATGTTAAAACAGTTGTTTCATCACCTCCTAAGGAAAATTCTGCCATTCCTATTCCTAATCCTAATTCAACAACATTATTAGATAACAAAATTAAAGGTATTGATATTGCAAATAATATCATGTCTATTATAAAAAGTTTTTTCCTCCCAAACTTATCTGTATATCTGCCTAAAACTAGGTTACCAATTAGTAATGAAGTAGGAGCTGCTACCAGCAAATAGGTATAATCACTTGGAGGTACAAAAGGCCACTGAGTTGCTATAGGGGCTAAAGCTAATAGAAATCCCCATATAAACATTGTTATTGATGCGCTGATTATGGCTATCCATTGATATTTATTTATTTTACTTTTTTTATCAATTTCTGTGAAGTTTTCCAATGTCTCACCAAATTACTATTTATAGTAGTAATATTAAAATATTAATATATGTTGGTATCAAAGAGACATATCATTTGATCAGCTATTTGCTATCTAAAATTCTTAACATGCTATCAAAATTATTTATCTAATTAAGACTTCACATTCGTAAACCATTGATATTTTTAATCCTTCAAGAATTTTGTTATAATAGACTTCACATTCGCTAAGTTGTATTTTTCTCTCCCTTTTAATAGTAAACTTAATATTTTTAGCTTTAACTTGTATTAATTATTCTAATGCAGGATTGAACTATACTAAGTAGAGATAATCAGAGAAGTATCTTAAGTACAGTGAACTACCCGCACTTTCAGATGGGCATCCCCACCTCGCGATGGGGATTTCCTGGTTCATAGAGCAACCTCGATCTCCCTACATCCACAGCGGAGGTTCCATCAAACAGAACCGTTTCGTTATATCCCGTGTGGAAGAGGAGTTACGGAGGGTCTGCCTTCCACATGCTTAATCCCCAGTCCCTAGGGTATGACCCAGCACTTTCAGCCGAAGCCTTATATTTATTGTTTTAGTATAACCATAAAAACATTTCTATAAGGGGGCTATTCATCCCTCATGGAAGGGGACTTTCGCCCCTAAACCCCCATCAAGTTAAAGTGAAGAATACCATGATAAATAAAAATCTACTTAAAAGATATATTTAAAATCTAACCTTTAAAATGTACTATTTGACGCAAAATGGGTTCGGAATATAAAAAAGATATTTATTTACTAGGATCCATAAGGGCAATGAGAAGCTTTAGTTTCGGATATATAGCATTTATTTTACCACTTTATTTAAGATACATAGGTTTTAGTGTTGAGCTTGTCGGCCTTTATTCATTAATTTCAACAATAAGCAGTAGCATTTTAGTCTTAATAAGTGGTTATTTAGGGGATGTATTTAGTAGAAAAAAGACTTTAATTATAATTTCAATGTTACCCATAATTGCGTATATAATACTTATTTCAACTCATAACATAATAATAGCCCTTATTTCATCGTTATTTGGATTATCATTAAGTCCTATGGGAGGCGGTGCAGGTGGAGGACCTGTAGCACCTCTACAAACAGCTATGGTAGCAAGCAGAACAAATAGAAAAGAAAGGACTTACATTTATTCTTATTTAACAATAACAGCAATAATCATGGCTCTACTTGGAGGAATATTTTCATCATTAATTATAAATACCTTTCCTAAAAGTTATTATATGATCTTATTTGAAACTGCCATAGTTTTATCTACAATATCAATTTTCTTAATTATACCAATAAAAGAAACTCCAGATAAAATTCAGAAAAGCGGAAACAAAGGTTTTATCCCAAGAAAATCAGCTAAAAATATTAGTAAGATTGCCATAACCGGCCTTTTTGGAAGTCTAGGATTAGGAATGATATTACCTTTACTGCCAATATATTTTAAAGATATAGGGGCTACAGATTATATAATTTCTATAATATATGATTTTTCATATTTAGCAACGGTTTTTGTAATGATATTTTCAGGTAAAATAGAAAGAAACCTTGGATCAATAAAAGGGATATTTATATTAAGGACTTTAGGTTCTTTACCTTTAGCTATTATCCCACTAATTCATTCACTTTTTATAGCAAGTTTAATATACATTTTAAGGACAGCATCATATCAAGCAGCATTGCCAATTAGGCAAAACATAAGCATGGAATTATATTCCCCAGATGAAAGGTCAAGAGGTAGTAGCATAACTGGTGTAGCAAGGAGATTACCTTATGGGGTTTCTTCTTTATTAGGATCAATCTTGCTACAAATTGGAGCCTATATATTTGTATTTTCTTCTGCAGCATTAATTTCATTTTTAGATCCATTGTTTTATTATATTTTCTTCAAAGAAATAGACAAAAATGATAAAGTAAATGAATAAAACCAATTAACCTCTTATATAGTAAAGGATTCTCTTAATTAGGCATAAGAGTAGGTAAGGACTAGGAAAAAACTTTCATTGCTGATGTAGACATGATTTAAATTACTCATATTACTCAATCCATAAATATGAAATAAAGAAGACCAAAATACTTAACTTTTTGCATCCACATGCTAAAGGTGAGATTTTCATTTAGTATTACAAATATAAGAAAACATTAGCAATAAGCAATTGCCTTAATTAGATTTTCCTTAGCTAGTTCGGCATATTGCATCACTTGAGGAATTGGGGGCAGTTGATCTATTAATTTTTGTACCCTATTTATAATTTTTTGAATTTCTATCATGTCACACCCGTTTTTACTTAATCTAGTAACCTGCATAGAAAGGCCTTTTAATGAGGCTCTTGTTACAATTAAGTTCCCCGTATCATCTTTGCTTATAATTGTGTTTAAATAAGTGGCTGCTTGATTTAGATATCTACTTGCATCGAGTATTAGCAATGCATAAGATTTATCATCTCTTCCTATATTCAATATCTCACCTTTTCAGGCATTTACTATATGTATAGTAATAAGCAAGAGTTAAAAACATAAAATTAATTAATTATTTAAAAATACAAAAATATTCTATAAAAATTTAAATTAAAATATTCATTGAATAATTAAAATATTAAATTAAATTTATAAATTTCTAACATTAATGTTTTAATTATTAAAATTAATAATGATTCAATACATTAATTAGTGTCCTAAACCATAAAGATTTAAAAGTGGGAATTATAACATTTCTATTTGTGAAAAAATATGGAGAATAAAACCTCAGTGTTAGAAAATTTGAGGATTTTAGATCCGGAATCTGGTTATTTTAATAACGGTGTAATTGTAATAGATAACGGCTTAATAAAAGATTTCGGATCAAAGGGAAGTATAGAAATACCCAAAAATGCAAATATAATAGATTGTGAAGGAAATACCGTTATGCCCGGACTAATTGATGCACATCTTCATGTTACTGGGCAAAGATCAGGAAAAATAGAAGAAAGATTAACAACACCAATAGGAGTATTTTTTGCAAGAGCTGTTAAAGATTTAGAAAATTTAGTAAATGCTGGTTTTACAACAGTTGTTGATGCAGGAAGCCTTATTGCCCTTCATTTAAGAGATGCTGTCAATGAAAATACAATAACTGGACCTAGAATAATCGCATCAGGACTGCCTCTTAGCATGACCTTTGGACATGCTGATGAACATTATATGCCAATTGAATATGTTGACTACAGGACAAGCAAAAAATTAACGCCATTTATGTCATTAATTTGTGATGGAGAAGATGAGTGCAGAAAAGCGACTAGATATGCAATGAGAGAAGGAGCTGATTTTATAAAAGTTATGGCTACAGGTGGGGTTTTATCTCAAAGGGATAGACCAGAACATAGACAATTCACACTAAACGAATTAAAGGCTATAGTTGATGAGGCACAAGCAGCAAATAGATGGGTACACGCACATGCCCAAGGAACTGAAGGTATTTTAAACTCATTAAGGGCCGGAGTTAAAGTAATAGCACATGCAATTTATATTGATGAATTAGCGTCAGAAGAAGCTAAGACAAGAAATGCGGTAGTTGTTCCAACGTTATCTATTGTACAGAGATTATTAGACGAAGGGGAGAAATTAGGTGTACCAGAATGGGGGTTGAGGAAATCTGCGGAGGTTTATGAACAACATATTAATGCAATTAAATTAGCCTATAAGCATGGAGTTAAGTTAGCAACTGGAACAGACTTTGATGGCGGAATAGGAAGAATGGGAACAAACGCTATGGAATTAAAACTTTTTGTTGAAAAAATAGGAATGCAACCTTTGGAAGCTATAAGGGCTGCAACAATGAATGCTGCATCTGCAGCAGGTCTTGAAGGAAAGGTTGGGGTGATTAAGAAGGGAGCCATCGCTGATTTAATAGTTGTTAAAGGTGATCCACTTAATGATATAAATACACTGTTAAATCCCAATAACATAAAGCTTGTGTTTAAAGAAGGTAATTTGATTAAGAAAAGTTAATATGATTGACTCATTTGGTTATTAATCTTATTTTATCAATATCGTAATCTTTTATCTTATTATCAAATGGATCTATCTCTACTAAAAATATGACTTCTCCTCCAATTAGATCACTTTGGAATTTATATTTACATTCCATATTACCCTCTTTTGCTTCATTACATGATAGTACTATGCCTTCTGAATTAAGTGCTTCATTCAACTTTTCAATAAAATCTCCCATATGTTCATCTAAATAATCTTGTATTGTACTTATATCTTCAGCAAAATCATTTAATTCGTCAGAAATTTCATCAAGATCATTTACATTATCTAAATCTATATAACAAGTCACCTTAATTCACCATATAAATAATTTCATATTAAGGTTAAATATATAACTTCAATTTTATAAGATACTCTCAAAACAGTATTACTTAGCATTACCTACTTAAAAAATTGGAGATATATTTATTATGAATTGGGAGATATAATGGAAGTTGTTAGTCAAAAATATGTTGGTTCATTATTTAATGGTAATGTAGATTTATTAAACTTTTTAAATCAAAATGTAGATTTAGATGTATATGTTGATAGACATGCATGGAGTTTGCTAAGAGGCCAATTATCTAAGATAGGTTTTTCTGTAGAAATGACTAGAAAGCCCAAAAAAATGTATATTTACATATCTATAGAAAAAGGAAACGTTTCTTTAGAACTAAGAGATCACGATAAGCCTATATATAAAGAGACAATTTCAATGGAGAAATTTAAGGAAATTTTTAAATAGATTATTTTAAGGCGTTAATTTCCAAATTAAATTTAATCTATCAAAAACTTCCCTTGCTTCCAACTGTCCTTGATTGACTACGCTTATTAATCCCTCAGGACCTTTTAATATAATTATATATGATTTCTTTGATGATATCAAATCATATAGTATTGGTTTATATATCTTGGTTAAAATTCTCATTTCCTTTCCCTCCTCGTTCAAACCTTTATTGAACTCGTTAAATTCTTCTACAAATATTCTGATTTCATTTACTAACATAATTATTGATTTTACTAATGGTTTAAGACTTTCTTCCCAATTGTTTAAAACCCTACTTGTTGTTATATAAGCAATATCTGTATCTTTCATATTCTCAGCTAATAATGATAATAGATTATAATAACCCTTAACTATAATAATAGATTCATTATTTTCAGAAATAGCAAAGCTCTCCAAACTATCTGCTATATTTAAAATTTCTTTGATTTTTTTCTTGGAGTCTTCTTCTAATCTTGCTATTGCAGATACAGCAACAGCTCTTGGATGTACCGCTCTATACCATCCTTTAGGATCTGAAACTGCCATCCCTTTAGCTTCCAAAACTTTTATTACATCATAAATTCTAGGCAATGGTACACCGCTTTTTGCACTTGCATCTTTAGGATCCTTAGCGCCTTCCAATAAGGCTAGATATAATTTTGCCTCATATAAAGTTAAATCAAGACTTTTTCTTAACCTTTCTATTACTTCTTCTCTATTTTCAGACAAACTTTACCCTATTAAAATAATTTTGCATGAAAATAATAAACTTTTTAAAAAAAGTAAATTGAAAATTGTTTATTTACCAGCTCCAGCTGTTGCGCTGTTTAAATTATTAGCTGAAGATGGTACTCCCTCGACTGAGGGAATTTCTGGGAACTCTTGTTTCATCTTTTGTTCTGCTACCAAGCTGGCATCTTTCAATATCTTTTGTGCTTCCTCTGTTACAAACTCGTTCTCTAACATTGGTACACTACCAGAGCTGTACTGCATCATAGCCATCTGTAATTCTTCATCTACTCCCATCAATTCAGTAAATACGTCTGGCATCATTCCTTTCAAATACCCTGCAACGCTCTTTAATGCAATTATTGCTGGAGCTAAATCTGCGTTTACATCACCAAATATTAATGTTGTATCTAATCTTAGCTTTACTCTTTCTAATGCAAACCTAACTGTCATTAATACCTTTGCCATCTTCCTTACTTCTGCTACTTCATTTGCATACATTCCAGCTTTGCTTTTATCTCCTTCGACTAATGCATTTACTGTTTTTTCGAATAGCTGTTTATCGTATGCTTCTAATTTACTTAAATTGTAGTCTAATTTATTAATTTGAGTTGCAATCTTATATGATGCACTTATTATTTGCCCTTTTAATGGGGGCGGGGGTCTTACGAACTCCTTTACTTTTTGACCAATTGTCTCCTTCTTTTGCTCATACCATCTCTTGTTCCAATCTTCTAAACTACTCATTGATTGCTCACCGATAGTATATAGTTCTATAAGTAAGTTAATAAGGCAAAAAACTTAGTAAATAGGGGTTTCACATTATATAGGTTACCTGTTAATTAAAAACTGGTGTCTACATTGGCGATCCTAAAAATAGACGAGATCTCAAGATATACTGGGGACGACATAAATGATGAATACGGTAGAATTTTAGGTACTATAATAAGTGTGCAGAGTTCTGTTGATGGAAGAGTTGAAAGTGTTACCATTAAAGTTGCTGATAGATACTTGGAGACAATTGAAGGAGAAAGGATAAAAATCCATGACGGCAAATTAGTCGTTATACCAAATTGGAAATTCGAGGCAAGCAGAATAATAGAAAACTTAGATAGAGCATATAAAAGAAGAAAGGCATTGGACACAATAAGTGGACAGAATGATCTACCAAGCAGTGTTGTAGAACCAATGAAAAGAAGACTTGAAGAAGAAATAAAAGCATTAAGAATTAAGGCTGATGAAGTTAAGAAAATAATAAATGGAAGGGTTGGAGAAATTGAGGATGAAGAGCTTAAAGTAGCTAAAGCAATAGCAACAATCGAGATATCATATTTTAGCGGAGAAGTTGGAGAAAAAGGTTATACACAGAGCATGAATCACTTGAGGAAACTAAAAGAATCAATAAGCGAGGAAAAAAGAAATGCTAAGGAGTATTTGGAGAAATTAGATAAAACAATACAGCTTACATTTACTGAAAACAAAGAAGTTGTAAAACCAAAAGAAAGTGAAGAAAACAAGATATCTCAAGTTCCACAATCAAATCAAGGATCTCTCATAGTGAAGATACAAGGTTAATTTTAAAATAATAATTTTTAGATAAAATTTAAAATTTATTTCATTATCAGAATTTAATTTATTTGATACTGTAAACTTCTTCTAGTAAACCAAAACATCTTTTGGATGAAAGTTGTAGTTTATAATACCCTTCACGATACACATTCATTTCCTCTTTGGGATGTTTACAACTCAGACATATTTCTCATTAAGACATGAGCTAGTTTAGCTTTCTATGATTTCAAGAAGACATCCTTTTGGGAAAAATTCCATGATTTATATTCTTTTACCAACTATTATTTTATGATTTACTAACTCCTCAGAGAAGGGATTTCTATGTGATATCATAAATGAAAAATCTTCATATAAAATAAGAGTTAATCTTTATTAATATAGTTAACAAAAAGCAGAAGATTTATTCCCTAGTTATATAATATAGTTTAAATGTGCGCGGGGGTGCCCGAGCCTGGCCTAAAGGGGACGGGCTCAAGACCCGTTGGCGTAGGCCTGCGTGGGTTCAAATCCCACCCCCCGCATTGTTTTTACAATAAACTAAGCATAGAAAACAATACATATGATAAAAATAATAAAAAGATATTTCCAATAATATTTAATTAATATAAAAATTTCTTATTATTTTATATAAGTATATTAGCTTTATTAATTATATCATTATTTAGTAGGTGATAAATTGCAGAGAGGAATAGGTAAAGGTGCTATATTAGGAATAGTTATTATTATAATAGTTATAGGGCTTGTAGCTGGATTATATTACTATTACTATGGGCCTAGCGGAAAGGTTTATGTTTATTTAAGTGACCCAGGAAACACAAGCTTTGTAAATATTTACTTTACAATTACATCTATTCAAGCCCACTCAACAAAGGGATGGATCACAATATCAAACAAGACGGAAACTGTATCCTTATCATCTACTCCACAATTAATTACATCAGCAAACATGCCTCCAGGAAATTATACTGAAGTAAGGTTTGTTGTTCAATCGGTAACAATTACATTAGCAAACAATTTTAATGTATCTGCAACATTACCGAGTAACGTATTTAAGGTACCAATTATTGGTGGACTAGATATAAAACCAGGTGGGACTGAATACTTAACAATAAGTATAGGACCGCATGTAACATTAACAGGAAATGGCAGTTATATATTAAGACCTTTGATTATTGCATCGGCATCAAATACCCCTCCAAGCTAATCTAAATATTTTTTCTTTGTGTTTCTTTATACCATAAAAATTCCTTTAGTGGTTCCCCATTACTCTCATGATGCATGTTGTACTCCTCTTATGAGAGCGTAAGATGTAGAGAACTCTCCCATATCCTATATTCCTTTGGCAGAGTACGGCCTGGCTATATCAGTTGATCTATCTTATCAATCGAGTATAGAATTAATATTAGTAAAACGTTTTCCCACATACACATATAGAAGGATCTAGGCTTTCTACTAACTTGCAAAAAACTGACATGATTAAATTAAACAAAGTTATTAATTAATATAAATTTTTAATATAAAGCTAATTTAAATTAATTAGCCCTTTTGCTCTCCCTGTTGCTTGGTTTGCTGGGATTGTTGAGTTTGCTGAGTTTGCATCAATTCTTGCATTTTCTGTATTCCAAATACACCTAATGGAGAACCAGAAGTTGGTCCTGCTGCAGGTAAGTTAACTGGTATTAGCATTAATGTGTTTTTACCTTCCATCCCTAATTCATATATCATATTCATCCACCTTAACATAAATGCCTCATCATGATCTTTGTATAGGTTTGCTGCCTCTACCATTTTTTGGGCTGCTTCATACTCAGCCTCCGCAAGAGTAACTCTAGCCCTCCTCTCTCTTTCAGCTTGTGCTTGCCTTGACATTGCTTCTACTAAATCATGAGGTATTTCTACATTTCTAATTTCTACAGCGGTTACCTTTACACCCCATGCTTCTGTTTTGCTATCAATTATATTTCTTGCTAATGCTGCAACCTTATCTCTTTCAGCTAATAATTCATCTAAAACAGTTTGCCCTATAACTTCCCTTAGGGTTGTTTCAGCAGCTAGTTGTGTTGCTACATTATAATTCTCAACAGATAAAACAACTTTTTGTAAATCTACTGGTTGATAATACATTACTGCATCAACAATAACGGGTACATTATCTTTAGTTAAAGACTGTTCTGTTCTAAACGCTAAGGCCTGTAATCTAGTTGATATTCTAAAAGGTATTTGAGAAATTAAAGGTATAACATAAACTATACCTGGTCCTTTTAACCCTCTAAATCTACCTAAAACCAATACAGGAATCCTTTCCCATTCTTTTACTACTTTAATACCACTTAATAGTATTATTATAACTATTAAAGCTATAAAAATCTCAATTGCTAATAAAGCCAAATTTACCAAATTTTTCGCCTCGATAATAATTAAGTTTTGAAAGTTTAAAAATGTATATTTTATTAATAATATATAAAATAAATTTCCCATTAATCAACGATTTTCTACTTTCCTGACAATTAATTTCAAACCCTCTATTTTAACTATTTCAACTGTATCTCCAACGTTGGCATTACATGAATCACAATGCGCCCTCCATATAATTCCCTCTACTCTTACCTCTCCTTCTGGATTTAATGGAGAAATAACAACTGCTTTTTTACCTATTAAAGATTCAGGCCCTGCTAATTTTTCTTTTCTCCTTAATGGGCCTAAAACCCATCTTATATATAGACCTGCTATAATTCCAACAGCTCCAGTTCCAGTTATTTCAAGTTGAGACAAATAACCATTTGGTACTCCGGCACCTATATATGGTATACCTTCAGCCATAAAGTAAATCCCAATTGCCGAAACAATCATGCCCCCCATTAGGGCAAATCCATGACCTGATTTAAGCTCCAATATCATTATAGCTGCTCCTATTATGATTAGAGTTATCCCTAATATTGAGGCATTTATTATTTCTGCTCCTATTAAACCTAGTATAATAGCTATTATTCCTATAATAGTTAAAATTATCGTAGGATGATATAAATCCAATAAAATTGCTAGCACTCCTAAAGTCATTAAAATTCCATCAACAGTTGAATTACTTATTGCGCTTAAAAATTGCTCATAAAAATTTTCGCTTATAGTAATTTGAGGATTGCTGCTCAAATTCCATGTTTCTAATGCTGAATTAAAAGAATCAGAAATGCCGTTTATTAAATGATATTGATATGCTTGTTGTGATGTATAAGCTATATCATATAATACCATATTTGTCGCTGCAGTAACATTCCTACCCCATTTTTCTGCAAGACTTTGCATGAAGCTAATCATTGCATCCTCTGTATGATTTTGTTCTAAAGGTGTACCACCAACAACTATAGGAGTTGAAGGGCCTATTTCGGAACCTGTTCCCATAATAATTTGATTTGTTGCCATAGCAATATAACTACCAGCTGAAGCAGCTAAACTATTGGGTGGAACATAAGTATATGTTGGAATTCCAGACTTATTTGCTTCTTCTATTGTATTAACAATATTAATCATATCATTTAAATAACCTCCAGGAGTATTCATAACTATTACAATAGCAGATGCATTATATGATTCTGCTATTGTTAAGGCTCTTTGCATCATATCACTTGAACCTATATCAACTGGGACATTAAAATTGACTATTACAATTGGTTTTTTATTGGTAGCACTTTTTGATATAACCATATGAATCGATAAAATCAATCCTATAATCATTATCAAAACTAATATATATTTTATGTTTTTTTCCATCTTAATACCCTATTTATAAAATAAAATTTAAAAGCTATAAAAATATATTTTGAAAATATGGATGGAACGAAATGAATTCAAATGAAAATAATGTAGGTTTTTTCTCTAAAATAAGATGGGGAGTCGGAAGCATTTCAATTATAATTTTATTGATAATCTTATCAATATTGTTTGCAGTTGTATATAAATATAATCATAATGGATTTTATTTGTTCTTATCAATATTGTTTGCAGTTGTAGCTATAATTATTATAATAGTTAAATCTTCAGAAATCATAATGCCAATTAATCCAACAGTGACTACTCTAATTGGTAAAACAGGTGTAGTAATAAAGAGAATATTACCAAATAATCCAGGTGTAATTAAAATATCAGATCAACTTTGGTCTGCTAAGAGTGATGAGGAAATAGATGAAAACAGTGAAGTTGAGGTAATAAGTGTTGAAGGAATTTATCTAAAGGTCAAGAGAAAGCCTTAAAATCCTATAGAATTATAAACATAATGGGATTATTATGAAACCAAATTATAGTAAAATTATGAAAATTGTTCATGAAATAAGCATGATAATGGTTTACATTTCATTAATAGCATTGATAATTGCTTTATACATAATAACTAGAGGATTTAATTTATGGCATGCTAAAATTATGCTACTAATATTTTTACCTATTTTTATTACAGGTGTTTCAATTTCCTATTCTTCGTCATCATTAAAGCCAAATGATAATTTAGCTCCTATCATATTATTTTTACAAATATCATCAGCTCTTCTTGTTTTAGTCTTAAGCATTGTAACAATTATTACAAATAAAATATACTTTTTAGTAATCTCATTATTGTATTTTGGGATAGTAAATCTGATTAATGCAACAAGACCAAAAGGTGATATAAGATTATCTGTTGCATTAATCGGTTATACTGGTATATTATCAGCAATATTTTTAATCTTGAATAATACAAAAAATGTTTTTGAAATAGCTATAGGATTTATATTTGTTTATGCAATATCGTTAATTTATTCAGTAACAATACACTCATTTCCCAATACTTTTAAAGATAAGCCTAATGAACTATTAGTTTATCTTCTTTTTATTTTGCAAACAATTTCAACCCTGATTTATCAATATTATTTTAAAATATCCGTCATTTTATTTTCAATTTCAATAATAGTATTTTATTTATCGATAAATATTTTCAGATATAAAAAATATAGTGATTTTGCACTAAATACAACAAATGTATATGCTAAAGCAGGTACATTATATCTCCTCTATGGACAAGCTATATCAGCTCTATATTCAATAGTATTATTAATTTCATCTATATTGTTTTATTTTAATATAATTACGCTTTTAGATTTCATCCATTTATTAATAATAGGATTTGTAGGAATTCATATATTTATTCATGCGCCATTAATGCTACCTGTGATCTTAAGATGGACTTCTGCCAGAAGATATTCTTTGTTACCTTACATTCTAATAGTTGTTGCAGCATTAATTTGGCCATTTGACATGCATGTAGCATTTTTATTTTTAGTATTGGCTATAGTATTTTTAGTATTAATTGTAAAGCCATCAAAAGAACCTATACCTCTATCTTTAATCAATAGTTAAGAATGTGAAAATTCTCATAGCTATGTACCTTTTTAGGATATAAAAGACAAAATTAAAGAAAAATATTACCATAATTACAAATTCATTTACTTTAAATCTATCTTATTCCAGTAAACTACCCCGCTCTCATGGACGGGGCTTTAGTGTTTCTATTACCCTTCACGGTATACCTTCATTCCTCCTTTAGGGTGTTTACGTATCCCCGACCCATAACTTAATAAGGCATGGACTATTTATGATTTCTATTATTGTATTAGTGATGCATCCCTCCATGAGGAAACATTCCTCAACTTTATATGTGCGTAGACATTATATTTATTTGTGGTGCACTCCTTGCCCTAACGGACGGGGTCTCTTGCGAAGAGGATGAAATATTATATCCTAAACAGACTGGTTTAATTAAACAACAAATGTTCACCTATTACTTGTTTTTATTAAATATTTTTTCATACCATTCTGGTACCTTAATTTCTTCCTGTGGAATTCTTTCAATGGTAAATGGTCTTATATCTAGTATGGGAGTCTTATCATACATATCTAAATTATCAACTTCCAACACATTATTGTTTATATTTATTAATTTCAAAATACTTACTATAAGTAAATTAGGTCTTGCAGGAGATCCAGAGGAAAATACTCCTACTTCAGGTGTTTGTATATTATATAATCTCTCAATTTTCCTTAATCTTACTTTTAACACTTTCTTATCTTCTTCTTTCAATTTGTGGGCATAACCAATAACAATTATATGAGAAAAACCTTCAAGGCAGCATATTCCATCTTTATAATCATCATAAATCAAAATTTTGCCATGAACTCCAAATAATGAATTTCTAACTTCTTCGTCACTATGATCATTTATTACTTCTCCTATTGGTTTTAAAACAATTTGTGAATTTCTCATACTAAATTCCTATAATATTACAAAATACTAAACTATAAATGTTTTTATAGATTTTGAAAAAAATATAACTATATTATCAATTAACAAATTAAAAAAATAATTAATTTACAAAATCTCTTTCTTAAATTGTTCTATAGCCTTCTTAATTTCTTCTACTGATGCCTCATCTTCTAATGTGGAAACATCACCTAGGGGTTGATTTAAATAAACTGCTCTAATAACCCTTCTCATAATTTTTCCGCTTCTTGTTTTCGGCAAAGATTTTACAATTTCTATAGTCTGAAAAACTGCAATTGGTCCAAATGTTTTTCTGGTATGTTCAATTAATTCCTTCTTTAATTCTTCTGTAGGCTTATAACCTTCCTTCAATACAACAAATCCGATAGCAACCTCTCCTCTAAGAGGATCGGGAACCCCTACTACCGCTGCTTCAGCAACTGATGGATGAGAAACTAACGCGCTCTCGAGCTCAAATGTACCTATTCTGTGAGCTGAAATTTTTATTACATCATCCGCTCTTCCCATAAACCAAATATAGCCATCCTCATCTACCATTGCTGCATCTCCAGTATATATCATACCCTTAAGATTTGGATTTGCTTCCCAATATGATTTCCAATATCTTTCTTGATCTTTCCATAGTTCAGATGTAAAGCCTGGGAAGGGTTGCTTAATAACTAATACACCTTTCTCCCCGGGTTTTACTGGTTTACCAGTATTTTCATCTACTACTTCTCCTAATATTCCTGGCAATGGTATTCCTGCGCTTCCTATTTTTATAGGCATCATTTTAATCCCATACGTATTTCCTACTATAGGGCCAGCAGTTTCTGTTTGCCAATAATGATCTATTACAGGCACCCTACCTTCTAATACATCATACATCAACCATTTTAGAGGGGTTGGATTTAGTGGTTCACCCGCACTAAATATTACTTCTAAACTTGATAAATCGTGTTTTTTAGCATAGTCTGTACCATATTTCATTAAAAGTCTTATCGCAGTTGGTGAAAACCAAACTTTTGTAACCTTGTTTTTCTCAATTACCTCCCACCACATATCAGGTTTAGGATAATCAGGTACACCATCATATAAAATGCTGGGAACCCCAAATATTGGCACTCCCCAAACCATATAGCTAATTCCTGCCTGCCATCCTACATCACTTGTTATAAACCAAGTATCGCTGGGCTTTAAATCATAAATCCACCTTGCCATAGTCACAACATGATTCTGAAATGGACCATGTTTATGAACGACAGGCTTAGGTTTTGCTGTAGTTCCCGATGTCGGAGTTATAAATATGGGCTCATTAGATTCCATCCATTCCACATCACTTGATCCATTTTTATAATAGTCTAAAAATTCATCAAAATATATATCTCTTCCCTTTTCCATGCCAACATCTTGATTTGAATAACCAGTTTTTAAAACAATTACCTTCTTTACCTTTGTCTTTACCATTTTTAAAGCATCATCTACTATCTGCTTTAAATTTGAAAGCTTTCCTCTCCTCATGTTATAATCCTGAACGAATACCCATTCGGACTCAACACCATCAATCCTATCAGCTAAAGCCTTAGCAGAAAAGCCAGCATAGACGCTTGAGTGTATGGCTCCAATTCTTGCAGCAGCATGAAGTACGGCTACAGATTCAGGCCTTGTTGACATGTAAGTTAATACTCTATCGCCTTTTTTAATGCCAATACCTCTCATGGCTGCTGCATATTTGTCTACAATATTTTTGTATTGTGAAAAAGTGTAAGTCTTTGTTACACCAATTTCTGGATTTTCATAGATATAAACAGCCTTATTGCCATAACCCTTTTCTATCTGAAAATCGATGTGGCTATATTCCGTGTTTGTTATTCCTCCAATAAACCATTTATATGGCTCACCATTTTTACCCCACTCAAATGTTTTCTCCCACATCTTTTTCCAATATATATACTTTGTATTTTCTAATGCAATTTTTTCCCAAAATGCTATAGGATCTTTTTCTGCCAATTGGGATAAATATTTTACCAAAGGTGGAATCAATATCAATTCCTTTTCTTTTTGGGATTCTTCCGACATTTAGATCACCAACTCCACTTTTTTACCACTAAATTGTATTCTTAGATGAATACTTAAACTTTTATTGTCGAATATATATATTAAAAACTAATTTTAATAAAAATAAAAAATTATATCACAATTGTTTTTAAAATCTAATCTAAACCAATTTTTCTAGGAGAAAAATATGAAGGTAATAGCAATTGATATAGGAGCAACAAATTTGAGGGTGGCATTATTCGAAAATAATTCTAAAATTAACGAAATAAAAGTAAAAACTCCTAGAGATGATCCAAACTCAATTTCAAAATCAATAATAAAGATGATAAATGAGTTATCCCCAAATAGGGACTTTCAATCTATTGGTATTGGAACAATAGGACCATTGAATTTAAAGAAAGGAATTATAGAGCTTGCACCAAATTTAGGCCTTAAAAATATTCCTTTAAGAGACCCTCTAGTTAATGAATTCCATAAAGATGTATATATAGCAAATGATGCCATGGCTGCAGTATGGGCTGAAAAAATCCTTGGAGATGCAAAGAATAAAAATGATTTAGTATATATTACTATGAGCTCAG
Organism: Caldisphaera lagunensis DSM 15908; assembly: GCF_000317795.1. Lineage (NCBI taxonomy): Archaea > Thermoproteati > Thermoproteota > Thermoprotei > Acidilobales > Acidilobaceae > Caldisphaera > Caldisphaera lagunensis. Next base: position 745,338 of record NC_019791.1, on the reverse strand, counting down.
GCATTGGAGTTGGGGCAATAATTGATGGAAATTTAATCGTAGGTAGAAGAGGTAATTCACATGAAATGGGTCATAGCCTAGTTAAATTTGATTCAAATTTAGTTTGTGGTTGTGGTAAGATAGGTCATTGGGAAGCATATGCAGGAGGCAAAAATATACCTAAGGTTGCTAAAGAGTTTGCAAATGAATGGAAAGGTAAAGAATCTGAAGGATATTTTTTAGCCAAAGAAAACAATTTGACTCCAGAAAAACTCTATGATTTAGCGAGAAAAAATGATGAATTTTCCAAGTCTTTAGTAGATTTCTTAAACATAATACATGCTGCTGGTATATCAAATATAATAGCCGCATATGATCCTGAAGTTATATACATAGGAGGTAGTATTTACCTTTATAATGAGGATCTTATAAAGCCATATTTAATTAAATACATACCCATGTTTAGTGCGTTGGGAGTTCCAGAAATAAAGATGTGCACATTTGGTGATGACCAGGTATTATATGGGGCTGCGAGTATTGCAATAAATCCTCCATCTCAAATAAAGAAGTTTAATTTATAATTAAAATTTTAATTATAAATATCTTATTTCGAGGAATTTTTAAGTATAAAAATTAATTAACTTCTTATTTGTTATTAAATAAATGAAGATGATAGAGGTGTATGAATTCGACAAATAGAATAATAATGTGCCTAAGGGGAGATTATAAGGCTATAAAGATTATAAAAAGTAAAAAAGAACTTCTTGAAAAACAAGGAATAATAATAATTAATGACTACATAAATTCTGAAACTAGTGTAATAATATCTCCATTAAAAAATACGCCAGAATATGATGTGTATTATAAAAACATAGAACACCTTAAAAATGTAATATACGAAGAAGATCCAGAAGTCGCATTATTCAAAGCAATAGTTTATCCAAAAAGTAAATTTGATCATGTAATAGTTGGGATAGACCCAGGCATTTCATGTGGTTATGTAATTTTAGGGGATGGATTAATTATAGGTGAAGGTAAAGTCTCCTGCAATACCATAGGTAATACAATTAAGAAGGAATTAGAAAAAATTCCTCATATTAATAAGGAAGTAATACTTGGTTCTGGTGAAGGCTGGATAACCGCAGGAAATTCTCTCATAAAAAATGGTCTTTCATATAAAATAGTAAGGGAAGATGATGTGGCAAAAAACATGCCAAAAACTCCTATATTCAAGATATTTAAGGATAAAGATGTAAGATCCGCTATGGTTATAGCTTTGAGAGGGAGTAGAAATTGGATGGATCATTAATGAGATTTATTGATGAAGTTGGTAGCGAATATTGCGGAAAATTATCTAGAGACTTTGAGGTATCTAAAATTTTAAAATCAAAACAGGGATCAAAAACCGCACAAACTTTTCATGTAGAAAATGTAATGCAAATAAGTTCAGGTAATGTCGTTGATTCTAAAGAAAAGGTATTAAAGGCTTTGCATGTTAATAATGTTGAAGAAGCATATAACAAATTATTGGATTCTTTTTCAAAAAAGGGTGAATTAAAATTTGTTGGAGAACCAAAATTAAAAGAAGGTAGCCTAAAAGATCTACCTTTCGTTAAATTTTACGAAAAAGATGGAGGATATTATTTAACCAGTTCTATAATAATATCTTGCTATGAAGGTATATGTAATGCAAGCATACATAGAATAATGCTATTAAATGAAAAAGAGGCAGCTGTTAGAATAGTTCCAAGACATCTATATTATTTATACAATGAAGCTTTAAAGCATGGAGAAATGCTTCCAGTTACCGTTATTATTGGTGTTCATCCAGCTATAGTTTTAGCATCCTCTCATTCTCCACCTTTAGGATACTTTGAATTAGAAGCTGCTTCAAACATTTTGGGAAGTCTTGAGGTTTATAATTCTCCAATTCATAAAAATCCTATACCCTATGGAACTGGGGCTATAATTGAAGGCTTCATATCTGAAAAAATGGCTGACGAAGGACCATTTGTTGAAGCTATGGGGGGATATGATAAAGTAAGAAAGCAACCAATACTAATTGCAAATAAGGTTTATGTAAATCCTGATGAAACCAGTCATATTATTTTACCAGGTGGATATGAGCATGCTGTATTAATGGGATTTCCAAGAGAAGCTAGTATATATAATGCAGTATCTAAAGTAGTTCCGAAGGTCCATGGCGTTAACCTCACCTATAATAGTGGAGGGTGGTTACATGCAATAATTTCTATAGAAAAAAATCATGATGGAGATGCAAAAAATGCCATATTAGCAGCATTTTCTGCTCATCCAAGCTTAAAACATGTAGTTGTTGTAGACCCTGATATCAATATATATGATATCAATGATGTTGAGTGGGCCATAGCAACAAGATTTCAAGCAGATAAAAACTTGGTAATTGTAAATAATGCAAGAGGTTCAACCCTTGATCCTAGCGCTAAAGATGGTTTAACATCAAAAATGGGTATTGATGCAACAAAACCAATAAATGGGGGTATTGAGTTCGAGAGAGCCAAAATACCTTAAAAATTTTTATTTAACTTCTAATAATAACAAATATGAAAATAAGAGAGGTGCAAAAATTTTTGGATGCCTATGAGAAATTTGAATTAATAAAGAAAAATTTAGCAGAAGTGTTAACTGAAAATGAATTAAAAGAGAAAATAGAAAATGGAATCAAAATGAAAGGATACTTGGGTTTCGAGCCGAGCGGTTTACCCCATCTAGGATGGATCGTATGGATGAATAAGGTAAAGGATTTAATTGATGCAGGTGTCGAATTTAATTTGCTTGAGGCTACATGGCATGCAATGATAAACGATAAACTAGGAGGTAACATGGAGCTCATTAGAAAAGCTGCAAGATTAACTAGAGATGTTATGAAGGCATTAAACGTACAGGTTGATAAGATAAATTTTGTTGATGCAGAAAAAATGGCTAGAGATAAAGATTATTGGGCACTGGTAATAAAAGTAATGAAAATGACAAGCCTAGCTAGAATGAAGAGGGCTTTAACAATAATGGGTAGAAATATGGATGAAGCGGATTTAGATACATCAAAATTAATTTACCCAGCTATGCAGGTTAGCGATATAATATACATGGATTTAGATATAGCATTAGGTGGCTTAGATCAAAGGAAAGCACATGTTTTGGCAAGGGAAATTGCAGAAAAAATTAATGCAAAGAAACCAATTGGATTGCATACGCCAATATTGACAGGCTTAGATGGAGGCAAAAGAATGGAGACTGGAGAAATAGATGAACAAGCTGCAAGCTATAAAATGAGCAAGTCAAAACCAAATACTGCAATATTTGTTAATGACAGTGAAGAAGATATAAAGAATAAAATAATGAATGCATATTGTCCTCCAAGACAAACGGAATTTAATCCCATATTAGATATAAACAAATATCTTCTATTTCCCCAAAACGGTTTTAAGCTTGTTATAGAAAGACCTGAAAAATATGGTGGAACAATTATATTTGAAAAATACAATGAATTAGAAAATGAGTATGCTAATGGAAAGGTTCATCCTCTTGATTTAAAAACAGCAACAGCTAACTCATTAATAGAAATGTTAAAGCCTGTTAGAAAATTATTTGAAAAAGATGATATAAAAGAATTAGCTCAAGAGATCTTAAAAGGAATAACAAGATAATTTTTAATTAAAAATTTTTATAAATTTATATGCTCTGAGAGAAATAGCAATATTGGTGAATGGGGCGAGATAGCCCTACTGAGGTATACCAGCAAATCATATTTCTGGTATACCTCCAATCTGGTATACCTCCAAAAAGGGTGCAAAAAGTGAAGTATTTAATTAAAGCTTCGTTCGAGGTTGACGGTAGAGTTGACAAACACGATGTAATTGGAGCAGTATTTGGGCAAACTGAAGGATTGCTAGGAAGTGAGTTTAACTTAGAACAATTACAAAATAAAGATAAAATAGGCAGAGTACATATTGATATGAAATACCAAGGAACGAAATCAGTAGGTATATTGCAAATTCCGAGCAATTTAGATAGAGTAGAAACCGTTTTATTAGCGGCCATGATTGAAAGCGTTGATAGAGTAGGCCCATACACTAGTAGGATAACAATAGATGATATACAAGATCTGAGGATAGAAAAACTACAAAAAATAGTTGAAAGAGCTAGACAATTATTACAAAGAGTAAAAGAACAAGAACCTGATATAAAAGAGATTTTGAGAGAAATATCACAAAAACCCGAAGTCCAAGCTAAAGTGATAGAAATTGGAGAAGAAAGACTGCCAGCTGGTCCTGATGTAGAGAAAGCAGATACAATAATTATCGTAGAAGGGAGGGCTGATGTAATTAATTTAATGAAATATGGCTATACAAATACTGTTGCGCTAGAAGGTGCTAGAGAGAAAGTACCTCAGACAATAGTTGAACTGGCAAAAAACAAAAAAGTAATAGCATTTGTAGATGGAGATAGAGGTGGAGACCTCATATTAAAAAATCTACTAGACCAGGTTCATGTAGACTACGTTGCTAGAGCACCAAAAGATATGGAAGTTGAGCAATTAACTGGCAAAGAAATTGCGAGGGCATTATCACAAATGATGCCAGCTGAAGCAGTTAAACAACAACTCCTAAGTATAAAAGAAACTAAGGAAGAAGCAGAGGCAGCACATGAACAAACACTTCCTGAAACTCAAAAAATTGAAAAGAAGGAAGAAATTGTACAGCCAGAAACACCAAGTCAACAAGTAGTGCAAGAAGAAAAAGTAGAGCAAAAACATGAATTAGTTTCACAATTAGTAGTTCCAAAACAGGTTATAGATAATATAAAAAACATTAAGGGTACTTTAGAAGCAATAATCTATGATAGGGACTGGAAAGAAATAACTAGAATAAAAGTAAGAGATCTATTTACATGGCTAGACACGGCTCAGCAAAATTCTGCGTATGCAATAATATTTGATGGTATTATAACTCAAAGAATTCTAGATTTAGCAGGAGAAAAAGGAATTGTATTGCTTATCGGTGCTAGAATAGGAAGCAAAATATCATCTAAAAGAGGAGATGTAAAATTCGCAACTTTTAGCGATTTAACGTGAGTCACCTAAAAAATCAAATAATGAAGGTTGTTTTGTCCCAACCTTCAAATCTTTTTCTGTTATTCCAAAATAACTAAGTATTCTTAGAGCAGAGGGGATAATTTGTTTGTCAATATAATAATTTGTATCTATGTCTGATTCTTTAATCATAAAATATGGTCTTGCCTTTTTAGATATAGAACCAGGGCCTTTTATTATTACAAATCCAACTTTACTTCCTGGTGTTATTTTATAACCCATTTTCTCCATTAGCTTTGCTGCATAAGCATGAGGGGTTTCTGCCTCATATTCGTTAATTTCTTTTGTCAAAGTTTTCCAAATAATTAATTTATCAAGAGGTATTTCACCTTTCTTAAGACTTTCAATGATGCTTTTTATATATTCTATTGCTTTCTTAGGATCACCTGTTTTTAATATGAGCTCTGCAATATTTGATTGTACTTCTTTAGCCAAATCGCTCCAGTCTCCTCTAACGGCTTCAAATCCTACAATATCTATTTTTCCATTATCCAATAATCCCGCATACCTTTTCTTTGCTTCTGTAAAGAATATTCTCTTATATACTTTATCAACCTTAATATCAAACTCTAGTTCATTAGTTATCCAATTAATTAATTTATTTATTTTATCTTCATCATTATCAACAAAAACGCTATCAGTATCTCCATAATAAACCTTTAATCCTATAGATTTTGCAAAGTTTATTGTATTTGATATTAAATCTCTACCCCATGCTGTTATTGCTTCTGCGCAATCCCTACAATACCACCTTGCGGCCCCCCATCCAAGATAGCCATAACTAGCATTTGCTAAAACCTTTATTGCTTTCTGTCTTTCATTCAATAAATTATATTCTGGAGATCCTTCTTTATATAATTTCATTGCCTTCTTAGTTTCGCTTCTCCATTTTAAAAATCTTTCTAATACCATCTTCATAAATGCAGGCCTATCAAAACAAAACTCATGATTTACTTCTGGCGCTCTATTTCTTATTTTACAATTTTCTCCATCTTTTAATAAAGTATCAGGTCCAATATTATATTTAACCATAATACTTGGATACATACTTGCAAAGTCAAGAACTGCTACATTTTCATGTATTCCAGGTTCTGGCTTTAAAACAACTGCTCCTATATATGTTTCTATATTTCTTTCAATCCTGTTGGGCATTAACTCATTTTTCTTCTTTGCTTCCCTCATAAGTCTTGCTTCTAATCTAAATGCAACACTTGCTGCAACTACTTGATCCATTGGTAGTCCGCTTATTATGCTTAATTGAGCCCCAAAAGGCAAGAATTTATAGGCAAGGCCTAAAGTTGATTCTACATCGTCTATAGCATATTGCTTTAATGTGCTTCTTTTATCCATATTATCCCAATATTGTGCTATAAGCCACCAGTCTATGTTAACTCTTTTATCTTTAGGCATAACCCCCAAATAATCAGCTACCTCATCCAATGATTTAAATTTGATTTCTTGTAGCTCTTCAGCAAAATCATATAGATCAACATTTAGCCTTCCATGAATCGAATAGTGGCCAAAAACACTTGGATTGGGTGCTGAATCGGCTTTTCTCCCTATATCTAATTTTATTTTATAGACTTTACTGCGTTCAATTATATATGGCCAATCGAATCTATTTTGATTATATCCTACAATTATATCTGGATCTTCTTTTCTAATCAGTTCAATAAAATCATGCAATAGTTGGCTATCATCGTGACCTTTTGCTTCAAGTATTATTGGATCCTTGCTATAATTAAATTTTATAGCAATAAGTATTATTGGATCCTTGCTTGGATCAGGAGTTCTTTGAGGATTATAAACTTCTATATCAAATGCCATAATTTTTAAATTTTCTAATGGATCAACATTAATTCTTGTTTCATCCTCTAATATATCACTATCTATCTCATAAATTTCATCAACTCTATAATTAAATTTGTTATCTATTGCTTTAACTTTTACCTTATACCATCTCATTGGATATAGGTTTTTGTCTAGTGTATATCTAAATGAAAACCTTATATCAGCTTCCAAAACTTCTTTTACCCCATCTATGTTAGCTATTGTTTCTCTATATTCCCTGACACTTTCGGGAATTACTGTGGTTATTTTTAATACCTTAGCAGGCCTACCTATATAATTCATATTAACTTCTTCAATACCTACTATGGGACTTCTAGTCTTTGAAAGTTTTTGAATATCTTCCTTAACACTATCTATATTTACTTTATCATCTAATAGAACATAAAAATAAGGCCTAAATGATTTATCTATTAATAACACTTTTTTATTATTAGAATCTCTTCCCCATATTGTTATAATTGGTGTATTATTGACTATATCATAGCTTATGTCAAGAAGCTGAAAAGCAAGCAAATTTTCCATCTTAGTGCCCCACTATTAAATAGTAAACTAAAATCCTTAAACTATACTGTTTCAAGCAAAATACATAAATAATTTTAGATTTGTTTATTATTTACAAATTGATAATTTTATATATTTAATAGATCTATAATCAATTATTATTATAATAATTTATTAAACGAATAAATTTATTTGAATTATAAGTTAAAAACTTATTCTCATCTTTTAACTCATCAACTAAACACAATACTAAAATATACCTTGATTGAAAAGCTAGGTCATCTACTTGGAATCATAAATCTTAGGTGAAAAACAAACTCTTCTTATTACTAATACAATGTTTTCATGATATAAACTCTGCTATGCTTTGAAGGTCTACGGAATAAGAAGTATAAAAGAGTGTGAGTTGACAAATCTTTACCCTTACTTAATGATATAGTTCACCTATTCTTACTGAAATGTATAGTCTACTTTTCCTTGAACCATCTTTGTTAACTCCGATCAATTTGTAAGTCTCGATAGTTTTTGCCATATATTCCTGTTTAAATTTTAAAGCTAAAGATCTTGCATAACTATGATCCCTTATGTATAGATCTATTCCATTGTTTTTCATTTCTTCAACTTTTATTATTTCTCCCCTTGATCTATTCATGATATCTGTAATTTCTCTCTTAACTTCAGCATAAAGATCTGGAGGAATTTTGCCAAGATATCCTCTGATTTGAATTATAGCATTATAACCCCTTTGGGTTTTAATGGAAGAACATATTGGGCATATTGTTTTATTAAGTTGAATACTTAGTAATTTATCTTCTTTTAATACCAAGTTATTATAAATTCCTTCTATTGTTATTCTTGCATTCACAAAATTTTGATTTGATTCCATAAACTCTATATTTTTTATATAAATCTCTTTTATTGGATTTACAGGCCTCATCTTTTCAGTAACATAAATTCTCAAAAAGCTATCCAAAGTTTCTTCTAACGAATTTAATCCTGATACCCATTGACCCAAATATTTATATGATCCACAAATATTACAATATGTGAATTCAACCTTATCAGGTATCTTAGCAATACCTTTATATTTAATAAAACAATCTCTACAGAATCTATCAACAAATTCTACTTCATTACTAGACCTTCCACAAACTGGGCATACTTTTTCCGGCATTTTTTATTTCCTATCTATATATACTAATTAGAATTTAATTAATTTTATTAAATAACTCATTATAAAACATTTAAAAAGAAAAATTTTAATGAAAAACATTTCTAGAAACATTAATTATTTCAGATTGTTATAAGTAATATCATGGGTAGCCCTTATGACAGTAAGAATAGCAGTTTTAGGAACAGGGAATATGGGCAGTGCGATAGCAGAAAGGCTTGCAAATACAGGATTTACAATATTTTTATGGAATAGGACTATTGATAAAGCAAAAAGTCTTGCATCTAAAATAAATGCAACTGTTTATGAAACACCATGGAGAGCTATTGAAAATGCCGATGTAGCAATTACATTGGTTTCTGATGATAATGCATTATATGATATCATTTCGCAAATGAGGAGATCTGATGGATTATTATTTATAAATTCATCTACAATTACTCCGAAGGCAAGCATGGTTGCCTCAAAACAATTAAAAGAACTTGGTGCATGTTATGTTGAAGCTCCAATAATAGGAAATCCACATGATTTGATTCAAGGAAATGTAATTTTTCTAGTTGCAGGAGAAAGGAATTGTGTAAGATACTCTATGGGCATATTGATGTCGGCTGGAAAAATTATTGAAATAGAAGGAGAAAGTTACAAAGCTTCTATTGCAAAGTTAATATATAACTCTATGCTCATATCATCTATACAATTACTAAGTGAATCTCTAACTTTAGCTGATGCCTATGGAATAAGCCAAGAAAAAGTAAAAGAAATAATGGAAAATACAATATTTAAGCAATTTGTTGGTAAATATTTAGATAGAATTATCAATGAGAATCATCCAACATCATTTAAAATTTCTTTAGCAGCAAAAGACTTGGAATATGCGAACTCAGCAGCCTTTGATGCTAATTTAGTTTTACCCTTAATCAGAACTTCGGCACAGACATTTAAACAAGCAGATATTTTTGGCTTAAATGAATCAGATTATACAAAAATTTTTAATTTTATAAATCCAAAAAAATTTAAAAAAATAAGCAATTCTAATAAATAATATTTGCAAATGCCTCATCGCTTTGGCCCCTCCTCATTATTTATCAGAAGCGGCCAGCTTCTAATCACAGGCACTTATTATTATATTACTTTTTATTATTTATGTTTATCTAATCCAATCCACTAAATTGTATTTAAACTAATTCTAATTAGAATTTTCAATTAAATACCAAATTAATTATAAAAAATGAAAAATAAAAATTCTCATAATTTACAAATTAAGCTCATTTAATCTATATGCAGTTATATCAGTTAATCCATCCAAATTTTTACAATTATATGTTTCCTCTTCAATATTATCAATCTCATAACCTATTTCTTTTAATGCATCAATTATACCCTGTTTATTAATGGATACGATTGCAAGACCATTAAAATTCCGCGAACTCTCAATAGCATCAGATATTTGTTTAGATTTAGTTAAATAAAGTAATGCTTTTAACGAAATATTTGAAATCTTACTATCATATTTAATATCCTCTAATACATATGTATAAACTAATGCTATAACGCATGGTTCTATATCATGAGGAGTGGAAAAAATTAATGTATAGGGCTGAAATTTTTTAGTTAAATTCGCTAACAGCTTTTTATCAATAGATACATCATCTATTTTTATTAAAAATATTTCATCAAATGGATAGGTTAGCTTTATTACTTTCACTGCCTGACCCCTAGGGTTTTATTTAAATAACTTTCTATTTCTATTGGTGAATATAAACCTATAAATTGATTAATAGTATTACCTGTATTTGTATTATAAATAATTAGCATAGGGGTTGCATCTATACCTTGAGTATATGCCAAGTCAGCAATATTATAAGCATCTTTCATTGTAGAATTTATATCATTGTAATTTATTGATAAATTACTTTGATTAAGTAACATATAGATTGTATATGGAGTTGGAACTTGCAATTGAGAAGTTTTATTGTTTTCATATAATAGTATATTATAATAATATATTGCATAATCTTTGTCTAATATTTTGTAAAATTGAGTAAAACCATATTTTTGATAAATTAAATCCAACATAGCAATCATTTCTAATGAATATTGATGAATGGGCATTCCTACAAAAACAAGCATTGTATAATTATTTTTTGCTAGATAATATAAATATGGTAATGTATTATTAAATTCTATTGCACAATAAGGACATTCTGGATCATAAATTATAAATAAATAATATTTTGATGAAGGATTTCCATATGTTGGAACTAGAGGACTATTAATATATGGTAATAAAGGTGTAACGCTTATTAAATTACTACTTGTTGTTGATGTTGTTATAGAGCTTGTTGATGTTGGTGTAACATTTTTGTTGCTCTTATTAAATGCTAAAAAACCTCCTATAATAACTATGGCTATTACAACAACGATCAATATAGTTTGAATTTTGTTCGTTTTAGCCTACACCTCACCCTAACCGTATTAAATTTAGTTAATAACTAATCCTATAGACTTTATGCATACTACCTCTAATTTTAATTCATGATGCCAAATTATAAAAGTTGTCATCAATAGATAAATTTTTCATAATTTAATAAATATTAATACCAAATTCCAAATTACTTTAAAAATATTTAATCAAAATTTTTCAACTTATCAATAGAAATATTTATTTTTATAATCTTTTTTAAGGATTGGCTTGTTTTTGACTTTCCTCTTTAGTTTCCTTCTCTATTTCCTTTAATTCTTTTTCAAGCTCTTTCTCTATTTCTTCAATTGGCTTTGGCGGAGGGGTTGTTACCAATGTATAGCCTATCCATCCTATTATAGCGAATATAGCTAATACCGCAATACTGCCAGTTAGTTTGAGTAATGTTAATGCAGCCTTGGCTGCTATTGGTGGATACCACAATATTATTAAATATGCTAATATAACGACAACAGATATGACCATTAATAATGCTCCAGTTGCCTTATCTTTATTCAATCTTTATCCCCGAAAATTTAACGCGTTAAGATAAATATAAGCTTTACTATTCCTTAAAAATTTTATTTATAATTATTTTTTAAAATTTCTTAAAATATTAATTATATTTTTTAAAATTTCTTCACTTACCTCATCTATGCTTTTCTCCCTATTATTATCAGCTATCTCATTAATAACTACTACTTTTACTCCATTCTTATTAGCCAACCTTAAAATGTCGTTATACCTGTTCTTTACTTTTTCTAAAAATATCTTATTTTCAAATATAGATACCGAAGACCTCATAGATATCCTTTTTAATGCCACATCTAACGGAACATCTAAGTATATTATTATATCTGCCTCAATTGCAAACTTGTTTAATTGACTTATCCAATTAATATCATCTCCTTGATACGCCATATTAGAATATTTATACCTATCTGATATTACAATATAATTTTTACTGATATAGCTTAAAATTCCTTCATTTGCACCATCACCATACATCAAATGATAAAGCCTATCCGCTGCAAATAATAGAGCAATTATATTGTTATCCAATTTCTTATTTTTATCTAAAATAATTTTTTGTATTAATATACCAATCTCATTGTTAGTAGGTTCCTTTGTATAAATCGATTTATATCCTAATTTGTTTAACTTCTCGTTTAATAATTTTGAATGTGTAGTTAATCCACTACCATCAATACCTTCAAATGCTATTAGCAAACCTTTTTCCAATATTTGCACCGGGCATAAAATAATAGTTCTCCTATTAAATTCTTTTTATGATTATCAGTGTTTTTATAAAAGATATAAAAGGTATAACTACATATACAGAATTTAGGGAGATCTAAATTCCCTTAAAGTTTAGGCTTGCCTAAAAATACTTTAAAATTGTGAATTATACATGAGAGGATAAGAATGGAATACAAAGAACTATTAAAAACATTTGGACCTGCATGGATAGTAATGATAGCTGATGTAGATGTAGCATCGATAATAGAAGGTCTGCAGTCCGGTATTGCTTGGGGATACAGAATGATATTTATAATGTTAATACTAACAATTCCTCTATTCTTTATACAGGATGCAGCAGGAACATTAGGAACAATATCTGGCATGGGATTAGGAGAGGCTATTAGAAAAAAATTTGGGAAAAAACAAGCAATAATTGCATCAATACCAATGACAATAACTGATTTTTTGGAATATGTTGTAGAATATGCAGGTATAGGGATCGGCCTTCAATTATTGGGAATTCCATTAATAATTGGACTAATAATTATATTTATATTTCATATAGCCGTTGCAACTAGCAAAAGGTATAGACATGCTGAAATGTTTCTAATACCAATAAGCTTTATTTTAGTCGTAGCAACTATTTGGATTGCAACAATGTTCCCTATTAATTCAAAAGAATTATTATTTTATGGATTAAATCCAATACAACCTTATAATAACAAAAATTACAATTTCTTATTAGCTGCAAGTATTGGAGCTGTTATTATGCCTTGGATGCTATTTTTCCATTCTGGAGCAGACTCAAGAAAAAAAATAAAAACAGAAAATCTAAAATACGAAAGATTGGAAACATTTATTGGAGCACTTGTATCTGAGATCTTAATGGTTATAACAGTTATTGTTGGCTATAATCTTGCAAAAATTGATCCAAATATCAATTCAGATGGTATCATAAATCCTTATACATTTGAAAAAATTTTGACTAGCTTTAATACAAATCTATTGTATTTATTAGGGATTGGTTTCATAGCATCTGGTTTTTTGGCATTAGTTGTTATATCCATGGCTTCTGCATGGGGGGCCTTAGAAGCTTTAAATATAAATAAACATAAATGGTACATTATTATTTACTCTTTAGAGTCATTACCTGCTATATTGATTGTATTAATATCTAAAAATTTAATATATTTAATGTTAGAATTAATGGTAATTTATACAATAATAGTAGCGCCTCCTTTATATTATTTAGGTAGATTAATTTCTGATGAAAAAATTATGAAAGGAAAGCCAATAAAAGGTGTTAGACTAAAAGTTTATTGGGTGCTTTCAGCAATGGTTGTTATAGGAGGGTTTATCGGATTTATATCTTTGCTATAATCATTATTAATATTAAATGAATTAATTCGTAAGCTGAACCCTATTCTTAATTATATTTAATTATGCATTAATAATAGAATATAAACCATTCATTTCCAATGAATATCTTTTGCCAAATTAATAGTTTTTATCCTTTAAACATATTTTTCTAGATTTTGATTTTAGTAGATTTTTCCAATATTCTAGGCTTTAATTCTAACGAAAAATCATTTTGTAATGTTTTGTAAACTACTTCACCATTTCGGGGATTGGATTTTCTAATATCCTTCATGGTATACCTTCATTTCCTCTTTAGGGTGTTTGTATATCCAACTCATACCTTTCATTAAGGCATAAGCTAGTTCAGCCTTCTATCTATACTTTCAGGAAAACAACATTTCATGGGAAACATTACCCAGGATTTAATTTTATTGCTAATTATCATTTTATGATTCGCTCTCCTAACGGAATGGGTTTCTAAGTGATATCATAAATGAAGTAAATATAGGAAGATTATCCTTTGAATACATAAATTATTCAATTACTTAAAACCATGGCGTGATTTTTATATCTTGGTTTAAAATTCGAATCATATATAATAAAAATATCTCTATAATGGCATTTATTCTGCTACATTATAACTACCTCCGCCCTCACGGGGGTCTTTTGTGAGGAGGATGAAAAAAGGTTTTGTTATCATATACTACATAAAATTAAAATAACCTATTTCATACTAAATATATAGGGAGATGAAAATAAATTTGGTTAAGCAAAAGAATAGCAATAACTCTAAAGGGGAAATGCCTTTACCGAATGATGAAGAAGGCACCATGATTTGTGTAGTCCAAAAAGTGATAGGAGCAGGATTTTTAGAAGTCGTTTGTACAGACGGAAACAAATACAAAGCATGGATACCCGGGAAAATGAGAAGAAGAATTTGGTTACATGAAGGGGATACTATATTGTTCCTTCCATGGGGAACTTCAGATATGAAAGGAGAGGTTGTCCATAAATATCAACAAAATGAAGTAAGAGAATTGATTCAAAAAGGACTTCTTTCTAAGGATCTCTTGGGAGAGGAAAGTGGTTGAAAAGATATTTTGATGAAAAAGGAAAAGTTGAGAAAAGAATAAAAGATGAAGATATTGTAAAAACGGTTGATGAGGTTTTAGATTCTTTTACAAATTATCATATAGACAAGCTAATAAACAAAAGAATTATAAAAGAAATAAAAGGGTCTTTTAGCTCAGGAAAAGAATCTAAGCTTTATTGGGGAAAGAGTTATAATAATGAGGAAATAGCAATAAAAATATTTTTAACATCGGCTGCAGAGTTTAGGAAAAGCATAAAGGAATACATATCAGGCGATCCAAGATTCCAATCAATACCTAACAAGTTTAGATCATTAATCTATTTATGGGCAAAAAAAGAATATACCAATCTAGATAAATTGAAGAAAAATGGAATAAATGTGCCTCAACCTTTGGGATTATCAGGTAATGTTTTGGTCATGGAATTTATAGGCGAAAATGGTTATAGAGCGCCATTAATTAATGAAATTTATAAAGAATTAGAAGATGAAGAAATTGAAAAAATTTATCATGACACTAAAGAAAATATAATGAAAATGGTTTGTAATGCCAAAATAGTTCATGCCGATTTAAGTGAATATAATATCATGTATTGGAAATCAAAACCATATATAATAGATGTATCGCAATCCGTTGATATAAACCACCCAAATGCTATGTCATATCTTAAAAGAGACTTGAAAAACGTATATTCCTTTTTTTCAAAACTAATAGAAATCGAAGAATATGAAGAATACGAAAAGGGGATTTTAAAATGTCTGGAAGAGAAGGAAGAATAGAAAAATGGGTTAAAATCTATTCCCAGATACCATCAGAAAACAAAGAAATCTTCCTAAAGCATTTCAATGAAATAAAAAATTACATAGAAGAGAGATTAAAAGTAAAGGTAGAAATTGATAATAATAGCTCATTAATAACTATTGAACCGTTAGATAACAACACATCGCCTGCAGACATGATGAAAGCAAAAGATATAATACAAGCATTATCGATAGGATTTGTTAAAGAAGAAGCATTAAAGCTACTCGATGAGGAAAATGTTTTAATCGTAATAGATATAAAATCTAAAGTGGGAGATTCTAATAATCATATAAAAAGAGTTATGGGAAGAATTATAGGAGAAGATGGTAGAGCCAAAAGAACAATAGAAGAAATAACTGGTACTTCCATCCATATAGGAAATAATCTTATAGGTGTTATAGGGGATTATGATAGGGCAACCATTGCACAATACGGAATTGAACTTTTAATAGATGGAAGAATGCATAGCACAGTATATAAAAGGCTAGAATCGATGATGAGAGAAATAAAAAGACATGATTTAACAAATTTATGGGAAAAAAGATTATAAATAAGTATTTTTAATAGTTAATAATTTTTAATAATTATAATTTAGTACAAATATTTCTGTTTCTTTTGGTAAGTCCTCATTTCTTATTTCAATGTTATTTTCATTAATTTCAACAACCTTATATTTAACATTATTTAAAAAATTATTAATAGAATCATAAGGTATTGCAGACCCTTTAATCCAATAATGCATTGGAATAACAATTTTAGGCTTCAAATTATCAATATATTCTATTGCTTCATCATAATTTATTGTAGTTACACCTCCTATTGGAATCATTAAAACATCTGTTGGATATAATTTTTCCTTTATTGAATTATTATACTTCTCTCCTATATCTGATAAATATCCTAAATTGATGTTTTCAATATCTAATCTAAATATTATAACTTTCCCATAAAGTTTACCATTAGCATTATCATGGAATGCTTCAAAGAAATTAAAACTAATACCATTAACTTTCTTTTTTCCTAAATAGTTTCTAATAACTTCTTTCGTTTTATCCCCATAAGCCATTTCTACCGCATTATGATCAAAATGATTATGAGTTACTATTATATAATCAGCGTTTATTTTACAAGGCTTTAAATTAAGACTATAACCATCGTGAGGGTCTATAGCTATCTCTATATCATTATGCCTTATGACAAAATACGAATTTCCACACCATTGTATATTCAATTAAATCCCTATTTATTTTAAAATTATGCTCCAAAATATATATTATATGGAAAAAGTTTTATATTTCAGTTTTTTAATATTTCACAGGGTTAATATGGGTGAGTGGAGTGGTTATTTCTTATAATGAGAGAAACATAGCAACTATAGAAGATGTTGATCTCACAAATAAAAAAGTATTGCTAAGAGTAGACATGAATTCGCCTATAAAAGATAATGTTATTATGGATACGAGCAGAATTAGATCCCATATAAAAACTATTAAAGAATTAGTAGAACTGGGATCAAAAGTAGTTATAATGAGCCATCAAGGAAGACCTGGTGAGAGCGATTTTATTTCATTAAAAAGCCATACTGAAATCCTATCAAAGCTATTAGGATTTAATGTAGAATTTGTTGGAGATATTATAGGTCCAGAAGCTAGAAAAAGGATTGCAACATTAGAGGTTGGAGAAGTTCTTGTTTTAGAAAATACTAGATTTTTATCAGAAGAAAACATTGAGATGCCTTTTGAACAACTTATGAACACAAATTTCGTTAAAAAACTCTCTCATCTGTTTAATTATTATGTAGGAGACGCGTTTGCCAGCGCTCATAGAAGTCAAGCCAGTATTGCCGGATTCCCCTTGGTTATGCCAGCAGTTGCAGGAAGAGTTATGGAAGATGAGATCAAAGGATTAAGTAAGGCAATTAATGGGGAAAGACCGTCTACTTTGTTTATAGGCGGAGCAAAACTAAAAGATGCAATAAAAATAATGAATCATTTAATAAAAACCAAAAAAATAGATAACATATTAACCGGGGGTCTTGTTGCTCTTTTATTATTAAAAGCCAAAGGTTATAATATAGGCAAAGCTGAAAAAATAATAGAAGAAAAATTTGCTAGCTTAATTCCTGAAGCAAAAGAGCTTTTAAAATATGATAATATTTTCTTACCTGAAGATTTTGTATCAGATGTTGATGGTAATGTAGAAGTAGTTTCCTCAAAAGAAATAAAGGGCTCTCCTAAAGATATTGGACCACAAACTATAGATTATTATAATGAATTATTGAAGAATTCTAAGACTATTATATTAAGGGGCCCAGCTGGAGTAATAGAAGATGAAAGGTTTAGAAATGGTACAATAAAATTAGCAACCGAATCTCTTAATAGCAATGCGTATGTTATATTTGGTGGAGGCCATTTCATTTCAATACTAAATGATTTGCCACCTATGCTAAGAAAAAGGATAGGTTATATAAGCACAGGAGGAGGAGCAGTCGTTTATTTCTTATCAGGAGAGCCTATGCCGGGAATAGAAGCTCTAGCATTATCATATGAAAAATTTTTTAAAGGGTTGAAACAATGAAAAGCAAAGTTAAAGTTGCAATAAATGGATTTGGCACAATAGGCAAAAGGGTTGCCATAGCGATAAACAAACAAGATGACATGGTGGTTTCAGGCATTGTTAAGATAAAGCCTGATTACAATGCTTTATTTGCCAAAAGGATGGGAATGAATATCTATACCATAGATAAAGAAGACGCTAATGAATTTAAGAAAAAAGGTATAGAGGTATATGGAACAATAGAAGATCTAATAAAAGAATCAGATATAATAGTTGACGCAACCCCTGATGGTGTTGGAGAAAACTACAAAAAGTTATACAATAAATACGGTATTAATTCTATATTTCAAGGAGGTGAAGAAGCTAATATAGCGGATATATCATTTAATGCATTATGCAATTATGATGAGGCTTATGGTAAGAAGAGCATTAGAGTTGTATCTTGTAATACAACAGGTTTATTAAGAAGCATATGTGCTTTAAGTAATTTATCAAAGATAGAAAAAGTAAATGCAGTATTAATAAGAAGGGGAGCAGATCCACAGGAAATAAAAAAAGGACCAATAAATTCAATTGTTTTAAATCCTGTTGGATTGCCAAGTCATCATGCATTAGATGTTAAAACAGTCATTCCTTGGATAAACATTTCAACTGCTGCTGTTGTAGTACCTACTACATTAATGCATGTACATCATGTTACCATAAGATTTTCTAATAAGGTTGAAAAAAATGATATATTAGAGGCATTAATGAACTCTCCAAGAATAATTCTAGTAGATAGCGCAATCTCTGGAATACAAAGTACATCCCAAATTATAGATTCCGCAAGACTAAGTAAGGAAAGAGGTGATATTAACGAGCTAGTAGTATTTAAAGATTCAATAACTGTTGATGATAACGAAGTTCAGTTCTTCCAGGCTGTTCACCAAGAATCAATAGTTGTACCAGAAAACATAGATGCAATTAGAGCTTCATTAGAGCTGTCTTCAAAAATGGAATCAATTAATAAGACCGATAAGAAGCTTGGTATAAACAAGATACTTTATTAAGAAGCATTCAAATCTCTTTGACTTAAGGTTACTAAACCAACTTTTGCCGTTATATCATTTAATCTTCTATAAAACCTAGTATCTAAAACACCTTTATCAACACTCCATTCAACAAAGCTTGTTAAACCTTCAATAAACTCTTCCTCAACTATTTTTGCTATCTTCCTTATTTCATCTTCATTAGCTATTTTTATAGCTCTTTCAATAACTAAATCTGATGGATGAGTTAAACCAGATAAATATTTGCTAACTGCAGCTGGAGTTATATCAAGTTCGTTAGCAAGTTCTCTTACTCCTCTTTCATCTGCCAATATTTCTATTATTTTTTGTCTTGATTCTTTTCCAAGAAGATGTACATATTTTGTCATTAAACGTTGCACCATTCTTTTTATAATTAATTAAAATGTAATAAGAGGTTAAGATTACATACTAAGTTTATATCCTTAAAAACCTCAAATATTTAAAAATAAACAAAAATAAATTATTTTCTTATTTTTTTGGCTGAAAGTTTATTTACTTTTCTGATTTCAAAATCTATTTCAGCATCAACCATTGAAGCCTTGTTTTTTATTTCATTTAAAATCTTGTTTAAAGAATCTTGGAATGGTTTTATTGAATCTGCCTTTTCTAAAACCTCTTTTCCATCTCCTGTTACTCTTATTTTTCTGTATCTAGGCTCAGCTTCAGCAAGGCCTGTGTATAACAATGCAACTATATCATTTTTAAGAGCTGCACTGTAAGGATCGTTACCAAGTTGGCTGAATTGATAACCGAGATCAACTCCCTTATTTTTAAGTTCAGCAACAACAATTTGTAGTGTCCTTTCATGAACCATTCCCAATTGGGAAATTAGATAAAGCAAAGACAAAAGCTTTGGATTTTGAATTACTCTATCCTTTGTTATCACTTGAGTTGCAACTACCTTTATATCTTTTGTAGTAGATGCCTTTTGATCCACTTGTTCCTCCTTAAGCTTATTTTGCTTCCTACCACCCAAATCCTCTCACCACAAAGTTAAAACTCTCTCCAAATATATAGTGTTCGGAGGGGGTTAAAATTGAAAAGGAAAAATTTGATGATTATATCTTCATTAATTATTAGTTTTGTAATACTATTTACAATTTCTCCAATATATGCACAGCAAATAACCAGTTTTCAACAATCACAATGGTCAAGATCAACTTGGCTTTACTTACCGGCAGTTGAAGGTAATAATAGTGGACTAGTTATAAATACAACAATTACTTTATCATATCCAGGTAATGGCCAAGTCACAGTAGATAACAATGGCCAAGTACAAAGTTCTACTTTGTATAGCATGCAAATGGCATATATGGTAGCAATGCTTTATGCAGGACTTGATTATAAAGATTATAATCTAAAGGTTTTCATAAATACTTCTGGATCAGTTTCAGGACCTAGTGGAAGTTTTGGAGTAATGCTTGCAACCTATGGCTTAGCAACCGGATTAAATACTTCAATACTTCATAATTATGCAATAACAGGAGCAGTAAGTCCTTCAGGTTTATCTGGACCTATTGGAGGGCTATCATATAAATGCTCAGCAGCAACTTCACATAATTTGACTTTAGCCTTTCCTATGGGAAATTTAATATCTGGAGGAGTATCTTATTGTGAAAAGTTTATTCCTGTATCAGGCATATTAATGGCTTCTAATGCAATATTTAAAACTGCTCCATATAATATAAGCATAAATATTACTAAAGATGTTGAATTTGAGCTGGCTATGAAAAATGCATCTAAGGAATTCATAAATCAATCAGAAATTATATTAAAGCAAATAAATTCTACAATAAATACAATTAGCAATCAGACAATATTGATTTTAAATTTGGTACAAATAATAAACTATACCGAAACTAACCTTAAATTAGCTCAAGACCTTGTAAATGTAGATCCGTATGCATCTGCAAGCTATGCCTTTACAGCTTATTACAATGCTTTAACAGTAAATTATACTATATGGCTGTATAAAATTTCTTTAAAATCAGGTAATTACATTTCAAGCTTTATAAATAATGTATCGCAGAATATAATAAACCAGGCTAATACCCTTGAATCAAAGCTTATTAGTATTTCCGGGTTAAACACACTATATTCACAAGAACTTATGGCAACAGCATTTAGTAGAATAGCTGATGCAATTTACAACGCTGAGTATATGAAAAGTGTATCATCTACCATAATAAATACTTCTTTAATAACCATAGCTCAAAATTTAGCTTATTCTGAGGCAAGAATAGAAAGTGCTATTTCATGGGCAGATGCTGCAGTTTTATCAAATAGCACACCACCATTTATTACTCCAGAACTTATAATATCAACAGCAAATTCTGCTTCATCTTATACAAGTACAGCAATCAATTATGCAGATTCCTTGATTGATTATTATATAAGTCAATATACTTCAATAGGTGATATTGCAGATGCACAACTATTAAGTGCTATAGAAAACAATCTGAATTATCTTATATCTGATGCAAATAATCTTTTGAGCAAAGGATACTATACTGCAGCGATTGGAGTTTATGAAGACGCGTTACAAAACTCTTTAAACATTATATTTATAATAACAGGAACAAATTATTCCTTAATAACAATCAAATATGCAAATGAATTGCAAAATGAATTTAGCCTTATATCTTCAGAACTGGCATCAAGAGGATTACAAAGCTCAATTGATAGCTCTTATATGAGATATGCAAATCAAATCATTAATTCAAGTCCTGCAAGTGCGTTAAATATAATGGAAACAGCTGTTATAGATTCATTAATTTGGTATCTAGGAGAAATTTCACTAAATCAAGGCAATTCTTCTAATTTAATATTAATAAATGCTTCAAATAATACAATAAACTATGGTTTTTACGCAATATATTTAATTTTAGGATTAGCCATAGGTTTTCTCATTGCTATGACTTATATAACAAGAATTTATAAAAAAATATATTATTAATTTTATAATTAAAATATTTGTTAAGACTTTTATTCTTTTAGTAATATTAAAAAATGGTGAAAATTTTGAACAACATAAAGCCAGTAATCAAAAAATTTTATGAAATAGAAGAAGAAAAATTGCCAGAGGATCAAGCTCAAAAATCATATATAAGATGGTTATTAACAGATGATGATGGTGCAAATAATTTCTTCATGAGATTGTTTAGGATGGAACCAGGAGGTCATATAAATTCGCATTTTCATCCATGGGAACATGAAATATTTATTGTAGAAGGGAAAGGTAGGGTTAGGATCGGCTCAAAAATATACAATGTTGAGGAAGGGAACTTTTTATTTATTCCTCCAAATGCAGAGCATGAATATTGGGCTGATTCAGAACTTAGATTTATATGTATAATACCGTCAAAGCCTACAGCTAATGAAGTAGACAAGCCTGTAGAATATTAGTGATAATAATGCAAGATGATAAAAGAATCAAAATTAGTAATTTAAATGAACTAATAAAATCATGCAAAAAATGTCCTTTACATTTAAGTAGAACAAATGTTGTGTTGGGAAATGGAAATATCAATACAAAAATTATGCTAATAGGAGAAGCTCCTGGTAGAAATGAAGACCTTGAAGGAATACCATTCGTTGGTCTTGCAGGAAAACTCTTAGATTCATTATTAAATGAGAATAATATAAAAAGAGATGAGGTATACATTACTAACGTAGTTAAATGTAGACCTCCTAATAATAGAACCCCTAATAAGGAAGAAGTTAGTTCATGTTTACCCTATCTTATTGAGGAAATAAATATTGTTAAACCTGAATTAATTTTAACTTTAGGAAGGACGGCTGGAGAGGCAATTTCAATAATATTTAATTATGAGTGGGAAGGGTTAGAAAAGGAAAGGAAAAAAATTAGAGAAGTTATGTTTAATGGTACAAAAATTAAGATTCTTTCAACATATCATCCAGCAGCTGCTCTCTATAAGCCAGAACTAAAAGAATTATTAAGAGATGATATAAAAACAGCAAGTAAAATTATAGGGAATAAACATAAAAACTTAATAGATTTTATGTAACAAATACATCGATAAATTGTTTATATACAAAATTAGACTTTTAATTTATTAGTCTTTTTATATATTTAGGTGGAAAAATGGAAGAGAAAATTGATGAAGTATTTTTAATAAAGGTCAGTTCAATTAATGACTTGGCTAGATTAGCATCATCGATGGCAGCCCACATGATACTAATGCCAATTTATAGGCTTATGAAAAATGGCAAGTCAACATATTTTGTTCAAGCAACATATAAAGATTATTATAAATATTATGGAGTACCCCTTGTATATTACTGTGAAATTGCTGAAGATCTAAATCCTGAAAAAGCAAAATATGTATTAATAAGGACAGATGAAACTGGTGAAAAAGTCGAAGTATCAGACAAAATAAAGCCAGGTTGGATAGCAATTCCAATTATAAACATTGAAGAGATTCCAAAGTTCTTACCAAGTTAAGCTTCAGCTTTTCCTTTTTCATTATTTTTTAAAAGATTCTCATTCATAAGACTTTCCTCTAATATATCTCTTAATGACTCTTCAGACTTTAGTCTTTCCAACGCATTTTTTCCTAAAAGACTTATTTGATATATTTTATAGCTACCCCTAGAATATAATGATTCAAGAAAGCCTAATTCAGATAGACATTGTATAGTTGCTAACACCTTGTATCTTGGTACATTTAATTTTTGTGCTACATCTCCTGGAGACATGGGGCCTTGTTCTTCGAAATATACTAAAATATCTTTTATTATTGTTGACAAGCATTTTCACCATTAATCTTAATAACTAATATAACACTTATAAAGGGTTAAGGCTGTTATTACTTTCAAATTTCTTAACGTTTTGAAATAATGAATAAACATGAATTAAACAATAGTTATGGCGCCGCGGCCGGGATTTGAACCCGGGTCACGGGCTATCTGTGAGATTTTTCTCACATTACTCTTGACAGGCCCGCATACTAGGCCAGACTATACGACCGCGGCTCGCCTTCTATAAAAGATAAAGGAATCGTTATTTAAATTTTCTTCTCGAACCTTAAAACCAAATTTTTCTTAATCTTAGTAAATTAAAAGTTTATAAAATCTTAATTGTAAAAAAGAGTAGTTTATTGAAAGCCTCGAGTTAACGAATAGTTGAACAAATCTCCTAGATAATTATTAGAGGTGAAACCCTCAACCTCTAGGACGAAAAGAAACCGGTTTATTTGATCTTTAAAAAGGGCCTAATTAAATTATTAATGGGAAAAATAAAAATGAATTGTGAAAAATTTGATGGATCCTATATTTTGTTAGGACCATCAAGCGTTGTGATAATTAATGGTGAAGTAGAAATATTGGGATTTGATATAAATAAGAAAATTAATAAGAAAATAATAGTTCCAATAGGTAGATCAATACCAATTAAAGCAAACAACGCATGCCTTAATATAAATCCCTCATCTAAAAATATTGTAAAAGTTGAAAGTAAAACTAATGAAATTTTTGAGAAAATTTATAATGAAATTTTTGAGAAGAGAAAAATTTTAATAATAGGTCCCACTGATTCAGGTAAAAGTACCCTAGCTGCATTCTTAATAAATAGGTTTTATTCTAAAGGAATAAGAGCAAAAATCATGAGTGCTGACCTGGGCCAAAATGAGGTTTATTGTCCTACATTTGTTAGCACTGCTGAAATTGATCCACCATATATACCAGGTTGGAAAGGATCTATAGCAAATGTTAAATCATGTTTCGTGGGCGATATAAGTTCATTTCATAACAAACAAAAATATATTGAATGTATAGAAAAATTGGGGAAAGATGATAACTTAATTATAGACACTGATGGTTTGGTAAATGAAGAAGCTATTAAACTAAAACTATCCTTAATACAAAATATTGATATAGATGCAGTAATTTCTATAGACCTGAATTATGAAATAACCAATTTAAACAACATAAAAATAATCCAGGTTAATAAACTATTTAACAAAGAAAAGAGCAGATATGAAAGAAAAGAAAATAGAGATAGATTAATATCACAATGCATTTTATCATCAAGGAAAAGAATTATAAACTTAAATGAAATAAATATAACCAACAAAGAAAATCTCTTTCCTGGATCTATTGCTGGAATCGAATCTCCCGATGGTAATCAATACTTTGGTTTGATATACAAAATCATTAATGATAATGCTGTTTTGATAACAGAATATGATAGTAAAATAAATAGAATTGAAGTTGGAAAACTAACATTAAACATAAATAATTATAAAAATCTTATTGAATCCCTCTAATCTTATAAAAGGTTTATTATCTTATAAAGTATAAAAATCCCTCTCACTATTATAATTATAGCTAAGTGGAAAGTTTGAATGAGGGAAGAGTGATTTAATATGCATAAGAATAGCAGGAGAGGTAAGTCACATTCCATAAGGCCTTCAACGTTTACAGCAAATTGGATTACTTATTCACAGCAAGAAGTAGAAATGATAATAGAAGAGCTTGCTAAGAAGGGATACACACCTTCTCAAATAGGATTGGTTTTAAGGGATCAATTTGGAATACCCCTTGTTAAACCAATTATAGGAAAAAAGGTAGGTAAGGTTTTAGAAGAAAAGAATTTATCACCAAAAATACCTGAAGATCTGTTTAATTTAATAAGGAAAGCAGTTAATTTGAGGAGGCATTTGAATGAACATCCTAAAGATAAGACAAGCATGAGAGGTTTAATATTTACTGAAAGCAAGATTAGAAGGCTTTCAAATTATTATAAAAAAGTTGGTAAATTGAATAAAGATTGGGTATATGATCCAAATGCTGCAAAGCTTTTGGTTGCTGGGAGTAGCTAAGTAATTTTTCTGTGAATATTCTATTTTGCCAATATCCTATTAGCAATATCTAATAATAAAAACAAAATATCACACATCTAATATTATATATTATCTCCTATAATTAGATAACATTTGATTAAAATTAATGAGGTTCAATACCTAAACCTCTATCCCCTGCATCACCTAATCCTGGAATAATAAAGAAATTATCATCCAAATTATTATCAATTGAAAGAGAATATATGACTAAGTTATCATATAAGGACAATAAATAGTTGATTCCTGGTTTTGATGAAATAACTGATGCAATTATAATTTTCTTAATTCCACGTTTATATAATTCATCGATTACTTTATCCATAGTCTTCCCTGTTGCAAGCATAGGATCAATAAGATAAGCAATTTCATCATATCTTTCAGGTAACCTTTTATAATATATATCTATATTTATTGATCCATAAATTTCATTTCTTTTTGCAGCAACTAAGCCTATTGGCGCATCAGGATATATATCAATAAATCCCTCCATTAATGGTAAGGCTGCACCTAGAATCCCTACAAGCAATGGCTGATTTATTAACTCAAGTTCTACTGCTTCCTGATTTAAAGGAGTAATAACCTTTTCTTGTCTCCACATTAATTCTCTAGAACTTTCTATAGCTAATATTTTGCCTGCATTACTCATAGCTTTCCTAAATTCTGATAATGAAGTATTTTTATCTCTTAATTTTTTTAATAAATATCTTGCTATAGGTAATTCTTCACCTAAAACCTTTATTTTAGCCAAATTATACACACCTATATATTGATCCCTATAAGATTTTTTAACCTCTACTCTCATTCATTATCATGATTAATATTAGATAAGGGTGCCTTATGTGTCGAAGTCTGAAATATCTAAATTAGCAGAAACAGTTACATGGTTTGAAGAATCATTAAAGAAATTGAATAATGAATCTAAAGAATTATCAAGCTCTATAGTTCAATTAGCTGATAGTTTAGGAAAACAGATAAGGCAAGAAAGTAAAAACCTTTTAGATGAAAGCGTAAAGAAATTGGAAGAAGCTTATAAGGAAAGCGTAAAGAAATTGGAAGAAGCTTATAAGGAAAAGGAAAGAGAAGAGATAGAAAAATCTGAAAAATTAGGCAAAGAGAACTATGATCAAGCGGTAAAAGAAGTTTTTGAGGAAATAAAGAAAATCGTATCACGGTGAAATTTAATGGGTTCTCCTTCAACATATGCAAAAATTGTACCTAGGTTAAGATATTTGAAGTCTACATTAATTCCATCAGACAAATTAAGAGAGTTGTCCCCTCCAATATCTGATATATATGCGTTTCTTAGGGAATCAAAATATAGAAGTGTTTCAGATACAAAAAGTCCTGAAGATGCTGAAAAAGAAATCATGAAGAGATTTTATTCGGCCATTGATGAAATTGCAGCTCTTACACCAAGCGAAGCAATGGATCTAACTTTATCTTTTGCAAAAGAAGATGAAATAAATGATTCACTTTTAGTTTTAAGGAGTATTATTGAAAATAAAGAAGTAAACAAAAGTACTTTAATTTCTTTGTTATGGAGTCAAAGCTCTCTTAATAAAATTCTTGCTGAGCCTGATTCCTTAGCTGGAGTACAAAGGTACTTAGAGATTTCATCTAAATTTAAACACATTTATAATTCGTTAAAAGATGCATATACTTTTTATAATGAATTAAAAGATGCAAGTGTAATAACTTGGTATTCCTTAGCCGCAACCTCTAATTTATATTCAGAATCAATATCAAAACTAAATAGTATTGATAAGGATGCTGTATCAAAAACTCTTTGCCCAATAATTGAAGGCAAAATTGCCTTAGGTTTAATACAATCTTCCTTATTAAAAATACCAATTAGGGTTGTAGAAGCAAGTTTCATGAAAATAAAGGCGTGTAATATATCTTGGAATAAGATAGGTAACATTTATGAAAGAGAATCAGGAGACCCAATGGCGTTAGCTACTTCTTTAAGAGATCAATTCAAATATTTAAAAATCGAAGGGAGAAAAGAAAATGAAATAATGGATTCTATAAGAAAAAGCTCATATATATCAGCAAAAAGGAAAGCCGAAGCAACGTTCCAATCATATCCATTTTCTCCATCATTAATATCGGCAGCACTTATACTACTTAAACTAGAAGTAAATAACTTAAAAACAATAGTAATTTCATCATATTTAAAATTAAGCAAAGAAGAATATGAAAATCTTCTCATAATTTAAGTCTTAGCGATTTCTTCTTTTAGTTTAACATGAGTTTCTTGCTTTAATTTATTCCAATCTTTAACATTATAAATGCATCCAGGATCAGGAGCTAAGTAATCATTATAGTATCCATAAGCCCTAGCTCTACACCCCCCACATATATTTTTATAGGGGCATACATTACAAAAACCTTTAAGTTTACTTCTATCTCTCAAATCATTAAATACCTTGCTGGTAGTCCATATTTTCCAAAAACTCTCTTGCCTTATGTTCCCAACAGTTAAAGGTAAAAATACGCATGGAGCTACATCCCCATTTGGTTGTATTGCAGCATAAATTCTTCCTGCCCCGCATCCGCCAACAAATTCAGCAACTGCCTTAACTATTGGATCTCCAGATACAGCAAAATGAGTCGGAGCAATTTCTTTCCCTTGGCTCATAATCAATGCAATCCTTCCATATTGTGGTGCAGTACTAACTATTTGAATTCCTTCCCTCTTTTTCATTTCTGAATAAATATATCTCATAAATTTCTCTCTTTCAACTGGGTCTAAATCAAGCCATAAGTTTTCTTTCCCTCTTCCTGTTGGGACAAAGTTAAAGAATATGACTCTCTTTACACCAATTTCTTCTGCTAAGTCTAAAAGATCTTTAACTTCATTATAATTTAGTTTTGTAATAGTAACTGCCATACCATGATCCATACCTAGCTTTACAGCATTCTCTAATGCTTTAACAGCTCTTTCCCATGATCCATCGACTCCCCTAAATTTATCATGTTTTTTAGGGTCTGCACTATCTAAAGAAACTTCAACATATCTTAAACCACTTTCCTTAGCTTTGACTAAATAATTAATATTGGAAAATAGCCAACCGTTCGTTGCTGTTCCTGTATGAATACCTCTTCTCGATATTTCCTTAACTATAGTATAATAATCTGGGTGAATTGTTGGTTCTCCACCGCTTAATGCTATAGACGCAACGCCTGCCTTATCTAATTGATCTATTAAGTTTAATTTTTCTTCTAATGTAAGCTCATCTGGCGTTGGTTTCCCAGCTCTTTGATAACAATGCATACATTTCAGATTACACATATTTGTCATATTCCATACAATTAGAAATGGTGCAGGCATTTTTTGAGGAACTGTAACTCCATATAAACCTATTCCCTTCATAACTAATGCTACTCCTCTCCTTATTGCTGGATCTGATATTCCTTTTTTTGTTGCTTCTATATCTCCATTAAGCATCTCAATGCCAAACTTTATTATATTATCAATAATAGGAATTAAAAACCTTGCAGATAATGGACATTCTGATATGTTTTCCCCAACAAATTTTGACAAAGCATGATAAATTAATGGTGCTTCTTTTACTTCACCATTTTCATATTTAACTTTGACATCCCTTGTTGCTATTCTTAACATTGATTTTGTTGCAGGATTATTAAAAAGCAACCTAATTCCTGCTAAAAGATGGCCTATATCTCCTTTTTTATTATCAACCTTATCCAAATAGTAATCTGCATCCATGCTCATTGACCCCACCTCAAAGGCTCAAAAACTTTCTTAATTTTGTTTTCAACTGGAGAAAATATCAAATTTTTAGTAATTATTTTGAATAAATCAAAAAATCTACCTGCTTTTGCCTCCCTTGCCATAAAACCAAACCTCACATAAAACTTACGATAAGCATAAACAATCATCTTCCCGAGATCCGATGTGGTGAAATTAAACCCTCTCATAACAGGTCTAACTGTTGTATAATGCTCCCAATTATGATCTACAATTAAATTATTATTGACTGCAAAATCGTATAATGGGGTTCCAGGATATGGGGTTAATGCAGTAAATTGTGCATAATTGGGATCAAGCTTTATAGCTAAATCGATAGTATTTTTCATATCATCTATTGTTTCCCATGGAAAACCCAATATAAATGAACCAGTCGTAAATCCCTTTAATTCTTTTGCCCATGAAAACACCTTTTTTGCCTGCTCTATCGTTATTCTTTTTCCTATTTTATTTAATGTATCTTGACTACCGGATTCAACCCCAAAATATAATGCATTACATCCATTATCATAGAGCAATTTCATCAAATCCTTATTTATTAAATCTACCCTAGTACCACAAGAAAAACTAATGTCAAGATTATTCTTTTTTATTAGATCAATGAAATCTCTTACAAACTTCCAATTTGCTGTAAATTCATCATCTGTGAAAACAATTGTTTTTGTATGGTATTTCTCATATAAGTATTTTATTTCATCAACTACATTTTGTGCAGATCTATATCTATACCTTCTTCCCCAGTAATAACTTGTTATGCAATAAATACAACCATAAGGGCATCCTCTACTTGCCATTATATGGGCTATATTTATATCTTTATTAAACAATGTGTATTTGTTTATATCAACTAAATGTCTTGCTGGCCAAGGTAGCTCATCTAAATTTTGAATTAAAGGCCTATCTTTTGTTTTAACTACTTTGCCATAGTTATTAAATGCTATTCCTGCTATATCACTTAAACCAGATTTTTCAAAACCTTTGTTTTCTAAATAATTAACTAACTCTAATGTTGTATATTCCCCTTCCCCCCTAACAACTATATCAAAGCCTTCTCTTAGTGCTTCTTCTACCATTACTGATGGATGGGTACCTCCGGCTATTATTGGTATACCAGGAAATTCCTCTTTTAATATTTTAACTGCTTTATATGCTTTTGGAGCCATAGGGGTTTGAATAGAAATACCTATTAAATCTGGTTTTATAGCTTTAATATTTGATAACCATGAATTAAAATCAAGCTGAAGAGTTGGGCTATCGATAACCTCAACTTTATGGCCATACCTTTCCAATACTGCTGCTATACTTAGTAACCCTAAAGGAGGAGCTTTCATTCCTGTTACTCTATAAATTTCCAAATTATGGATTTCTGGGGGAAGAGTTAATAATACTTTCAATTTTCTCCCCCATAAATATAATATATATCTAAAGTATATAATTCTACATGTACATAAATTATTTAAGATATTCATTTAAACACGAAGATAAAATTTATAGAATAAAATTAAATATTTTAAATTGTATTGTTTAACAAAGTGAAAAGAGGTGGAAGGAAATAAATAAAAAAGTTATATTAACACTGCTATTATTAATTATAATAGTAAGTCCAATAATATATGTTTCCAGAGCAGATCAATATACTTATAATAGAGAACTTAGCTATTATCCATCATACTTGTTGTTAAGTAATTGGAAAACTATTAATGTATTAATAACAACTGGAATACCAATACCAAACAGTACATTAAACGGTTTTCAGAATTCAAATGCATCAATAAAAAATATTTATTTTGGAAATAGCGGAATATTACCATATAACATTTCTTTTAATGTATATCCATCATACTATGCGAGCTTAAATTTAAACAACACTATAACAATTAAAGGAAATAATGGAATTATAAATATTATGACCCCACCATACTTAAACTTAATTTTTGTTTTAATATATCCTAAAAATATTTTAAAATCTTCTATTTATATTCCTCTTAATTATACAATATCAATTTATAAAGATGAAGCAATTATTAATGGTACACCATCTATTTATATATATTTTAATGGAACAGCTAATATTATTATAGAAAACAATACTAAAATTTTGGAATTATCGTATAATACCAATGGATATTTAGAATTTTCTATAAATGGTTCAAAATATTATCAGCCTAAATATTTGATAAATTATAATAATAATGAGGTTAATAATTGGCTATATAAATCAAAAAACATTAAAAATTTCGAAATTAGCAATAATTTAATTTCAGATTATTATTTGTCATTGCTTTTTATCAAAGATAGTCAAAATCCCATAACTGGCGAATTTGCAGCATCCCCTTCACCCATTTATTTATACAATTGGCTTAGAGATTCTTCCTTTGCAGCCATGGCACTTCAAGATGGCAATCATTTGAACTCCTCATATAAATATTGGATTTGGGAATCTAACATTTTTAGCGGTAATAATTGGTATACTAGATATAATTTTTATAATGGAGAACCTGATATAAGTTTTGGTATTCCTGAACTAGATAGTATTGGTCTATTTCAAATAGGGGTATATAATTACTTTCAAATAACTCATAACTATAGTTTCCTTACATCAGTTCTTCCTGCATTAAATAAAACAATACAATATGAAATAAACCAAATAAATAATAGTAAGTTTCATCTAATGCCTGAAGATTTAAGCGTTTGGGAAAGTAATATGGGATATAATTTTTGGACCCAATCAATTGATGACATAGGTTTATATTATTCTTCTCTCATCTATCAATATCTAGGAATAAATAATAGCTTGATAAAGTACTATGAAAATTTACTTAATGAGAGCATAATAAAATATTTTTGGAATGGTAAATATTTCTATCCAACATTAAATAAAGCTGTTTTATATATAAATAACACACAAGAAATAATCTTATCCCCTGCTTATTCAAGATTTGATTCATCAACAATACTTCCTTTAAGCCTTGGTTTCATATCACCTGAATCTAACACGGCATATAGCGATGTTAATCAAGAAATAGCCCATTTGACTGTTTTAGGAGGATTGTCACGTTTTATAGGGGATGATTATCATTATTCTCAATCATTATATGATAGCTCTGCTCCTAATCCCCCATGGATAATAACTACTTTATTTTTAGCATATTATTATGAACAAATTAATAATATCACTGGAGCAATAAACTTGCTTAACTGGGCTTATAATCATTCCCAGAATGGATTGCTACCAGAAGCTATAGATCCTAATTACGGAAATCCTTTACCAACAACTTCGCCTTTAACCTGGTCAGCTTCTATGTATATTATTGATATTCTCAACTTACCTCAAAATACATCAAACAAGTTAGATGAGATTATTTCATGGATAATAATAATAGTTTTATTAATAGCAATTTGGTATGTTATGAGAAATAGATCTATTTTAAACAAATAATCTTAAATTTCTGATATTTATTAAAATATATTAAGATATTATGCTGTATAACTTAAAAATAATAAAATAAAAGTAATGGAGCCAATATTTGCAACAAAGCATTTTTATTATTTTGAATAAAAACTAATACAATGGGGATTAGTGTGGAGCATGAATGGATTCCTAATAGTAACGAACAAATTAAAAAAGCGATGTTGGATTATATTGGAGTTAAAGATGTATTGGAATTATATCATGATATCCCTAAGCAGGTATTAATAAATGAAGAAAAATGGGATAGCCTTGAAATAGGGAAAAAGAGACCCTTAGATCAAATCGAAGTTGAAAAAATAATGGATGATGTTTTAAATAACAATAAAATATTTGATAAATCAAAACTTTTTATTGGAGGTGGGGCTTGGCCCCATTATATTCCAGCAGCTGTGCAATACTTAGCTGAAAGAGGAGAGATCTTAACAGCATATACACCTTATCAGCCTGAAATAAGCCAGGGATTATTACAAATGTTATTTGAATATCAGAGCTTAATATCAGATATATTGGAAATGGAAGTAGTCAATGCAAGTATGTACGACATGGCAAGCGCATTAGGGGAAGCATTTTTAATGTCAAAGAGAATTAATGATAAATCAAAGATATTAATACCAGAAACAATAAATCCATTTCACTTATCAGTTGCAAAATCCTATACAACCCCTCATGAAATATCTCTAATAACTTATAAAGTTGATCCAAATACTGGGTATTCTGATATTGAAGATATAAAAAATAAATTAGATGACGTATCTGCAATTTACCTGGAATATCCATATCAATATACTGGAATTGTTGATATAAATGCTAAGGCAATTAGCGAAATAGCTCATGAAAAAAATGCATTATTTATTATGGGAGTTAATCCACTTAGCCTTATGCTATACAAAACGCCGGGAGAGCTTAATGCAGATATAGCTGTTGGAGAAGGGCAACCATTAGGATTAGGGCTTAATTTTGGAGGACCATATTTGGGAATATTTGCAACAAAATGGAATGCAGAATATGTAAAACAAATGCCGGGAAGATTAATAGGCATGACTACTTCCATTGATGGCTCTTCTAAAGCATTTGCAATGATAATGCAAACTAGAGAGCAACATATAAGAAGATCTAAGGCAACAAGCAACATAACGACAAACTCTTCTCTAAGCGCTATCACAGCTGCGATCTATATTTCATTATTAGGTAAAAAAGGTTTGAAAGATGTTGCAGAATCCATTTGGTATAGAAGCCATTACGCTGCAAAGAAAATAAATAGCCTTGGATTTAAATCTCCTTTGTTTGAAGGGGAATTCTTTGGAGATTTCATTGTAGATTTTAATACAGACTTTGAAAAAATAAGAAGTAAACTAATTGATTATGGAATCTTGCTAGGAATACCATTAAATCAGTATGTTACATGGGCAAAAAGTTCATGGGGCTTATTGAGTTTCACTGAAGTTCATTCCAAATCTGATATTGATTTTCTTTTAGATAAACTAGAAAGCTTAGGGGGATTATAATGTTTAAGCAAGCTAACTGGAATGAACCACTTATATATGAATTGGGAAATACTAGAAAAGGCATTGGATTTAAGGAAAATAATGAAGAATTCAAGCAAATTTTAGGAGAAATATCAATACCCCAAAATCTAAAACGTGAAAAAGATCCTGATTTACCAGAAGTTAGCGAAATAGAAGTTGTAAGACATTTCACTAGATTATCTGAGATGGCATATGGAGTTGATTCTGGTCCAGTTCCATTAGGTAGTTGCACAATGAAATACAATCCTAAACTATCATTAAAAATATCATCTGACAAGAGGCTCACTTTTATCCATCCTTTACAACCAGAATCAACAATTCAAGGATTGTTAAAGGCATTGTATGAACTACAAAATTGGTTATCATTAATAACAGGCATGGATTATTGTACTTTGCATCCAGCTGCAGGAGCTCAAGGGGAACTTAGCGGGGTTTTGATGATAAGGAAATATCATGAAATAAAAGGAAATATTAATTTAAAGGATGAAATAATTGTTCCAGATTCTGCTCATGGAACAAATCCAGCTAGTGCTGCAATGGGAGGATTTAAAACAATAGAAATACCTACAGATGAATCAGGAAATATGGATTATAATGCATTTCTATCTTCATTAAATGAAAGAACAGCAGGCTTAATGCTAACAAATCCAAGCACATTAGGATTATTTGAAGAAAAAATTCTAGATGTAGCTAAAATGGTTCATGAAAAAGATGGTTTACTATACTACGATGGCGCTAATTTAAATGGCATTTTAGGAAAAGCAAGACCAGGAGACATGGGCTTTGATATGGCTCATCTAAACTTACATAAAACTTTCTCAACGCCTCATGGTGGGGGAGGTCCTGGTTCAGGTCCATTATGTATAAAAGATCGCATAGTAAAAGATGACATTATGCTACATGATTTATTACCAGGTCCTATAGTTATATATGATAAAAAAGATAAAATGTATAAAATAAAATGGCCTGGAAAAAATAGTCCAGGTCTTATGAAATCATTTTTCGGTAATGTACAACAATTAATTTGGGCCTATACATATATATTGACTTTAGGCCCTCAAGGTTTAAGAGAAGCTGGAGAAGTAGCAGTAATAAATACTAATTATTTCATAAAGCTAATGGAAAATTCTAAAGGATACTCATTGCCTTATGGAAATAATAGGTTTAGAAAACATGAAGTTGTATTAAGTGCAGAACCATTACATGAAGAAACAGGAGTAACTGCTGAAGATATAAGCAAAGGATTGCTAGATTCAGGATTTTATGCGCCAACAATTTATTTCCCATTAATAGTAAAAGAAGCTTTGATGATAGAATTTACAGAAAGCGAGACTAAGGAAAATATAGAAAAGTTTGCAAATAGACTTAAAGAAATTGAAGATATTGCAAGAAGAAATCCAAATGAACCAAAACAATGGCCGCTCAACACTTCTGTTAGGAGAATTGACATGGTTAAAGCTAATCATCCAAAAACTATTACTCCAACCTATAGAGCAAATATTTTAAGGCAAAAAGGTATATTAGGACCCCTACGTTAGAAAATTATAATAAAATTTTTAAAAACATGAAGTAAATCCACACAACATGAACAATCGATGATGCTATCAATCCAAATTTTTCAGCGGTAAATGATAAGAACAATCCAACTATTAACGCTGCAACAACTAAAATTAAATTTAATGATACAGAATGTACGAAGCCATAAAACAATGGTGCAAATAACCAGCTAACATTTAATTTCTTCTCAAGTATAACTTGTTGTAATAACCCTCTCCAATATGCTTCTTCCATAACTCCTATTAAAGCTAAAAGAAAGATACTTAACAATCCTTTTGGAACCAATCCATATACATACAGAACTTCACCTTCTAAACCCAATTTAGCTGATACTATATTCCCACCATAGAAAACAAAATAAAGTATTATTGCAATTAATAAAGCTAATAGAATGCAAAGAGCGTTGCAGCTTTTGTATTTTTCTCTAACTTCTTTTCTAGTTAACGAAATAATTCCAAGAACACTAACGGATAATGCCATTGCGTATATAAAATGAGAATAAAATACATCAAAGGTAAAGTACCATAAAATCCAAGGAAGTATTATCATAAACACATCAAATATAGTTATTTTTCTCAATCGATTCACCTCAAGCGATACTTTCTATACATTATTCTTAATCATATATGGCATTAAAAAATTAAATGTTAGATTAAGCACTACTGTTTTTAACCATTTTTAGATTAATATTATTAGGGGAAAAATTGACCAATAATGAAAAGTATATATCAATATTTGGCCATTTTTATCAACCACCTCGTTTCAACCCTTGGACTTTAGAAATTGATTTAGATATATCATCTAGGCCTTACCATGATTGGAATGATAAAATAACCATAGAATCATATCTTTCTAATGCATATGCAAGACTTAAAAATGATGATCTAATCGAAGATATAGTTAACAACTATGAAAAAATTACTTTTTCATTTGGCCCGTTGCTTCTTTCATATTTAAAGAATAAATATAATAAGTTGTACAATTTAATTATTGAAGCTGATAAGGAATCAGCATCTAAATTTTCTGGTCATGGAAACGCGATAGCTCAACCTTATGCTCATATAATACTTCCTTTATCAACGAAACAAAATAAGGAAAGAGCCATATACTGGGGCATAAAATACTTTGAAAAAACCTACGATAGATATCCAGAAGGTTTTTGGTTACCAGAAGCTGCTGTAGACAACCAAACATTAGAAATTCTTTCTAATTATGGAATAAAATTTGTTATTTTAAGTCCTCATCAGGCTAAATCTATAAAATCCGGATCTGAGTTCATAGAAGTTAATGAGAAAAAGCTTAATACTAAAATAACTTATAGAGCTATATTACCTTCAGGAAATAATATAGGGGTAATATTTTATAATAGATGGCTATCCGGTTTGGTAGCTTTTGGTGAAATCCTAAAAAGCGGAGAACTTTTTGCGAGAAAGCTCATTGAGTCTTTTGATAATTCTGATTCACCACAACTAGTAAGCATTGCAACAGATGGAGAAACTTATGGACATCATAAGCCAAAGGGAGAAGAAGAACTTGCAAAAGCTTTATCAATTATAGAATCAAATGGTATTAACATAACTAACTATAGCTATTATTTTTCAACATATGGGCCCCGATTAGATGTAATTATAAATGAAAATACTTCGTGGAGTTGTCCACATGGCATAGAAAGGTGGAGATCAAATTGTGGATGCGCATCAGAAATAAGGCCTGGATGGAATCAAGAATGGAGAGTTCCATTAAGAAAATCTATAGATTGGTTAAGTGATATTGTTGAGGATGTAATTCAAAAATTAGGCCAACAAGTTTCTACTGATATAAATAATGCTATACTTGATTATATTGATGTTATGTATAACTACGATGCCGAAAAAGTTTCTACCTTTATAGATAAATATGTTATAAAAGAGAATGAAAACAATACAATTAATTTTTTGAAACTTATGGAACTGGTAAAAAATTCTATATTAATGCAATCAAGCGATGCATGGTTCTTTGAAGATATATATAGGCCAGAACCCATACAGTCACTAAAATTCGCAAAAAGAGTAATACAATTAATTGAAGATCTATCAAACACAAAAATAGAAGACAAATTCTTGGAAATTTTAAAGGATGCAAAATCAAATGATCAAAGATATGGAAATGGTAAAGATATATATGAAAGAGAAGTTATACCATCGTTTATGCCTCCTGAAAAAATTGGAGCAAGCTTTGCAATGAGACTACTTTTTAAGAATTATCCAAATGAAAACGATTATTATTCATATAAAATAATTATTGGTCCATACAAAAGATATGAACTTGGAAGAGCAAGGGCTATTAATGGAATAGCAACATTAATATCTAAAATAACGTGGAGAAGCACCCCAATAGTGTTTTCTTCAATATATTATGGTTGGTATAATTTACATTCTGGTGCAAAAATTCTTATGGATCAAAAATCTTATTTTGAATTAGACAAAAACATGGAAGAATTATTCAGCAAAGGTCTGCTTCCCGATATAATTGATTTAATACAAAAAACCTTTTATCCTAATTATTATAATTTAAATAACTTATTAAAGGATGATCAGAAATTTGTTATGGATCACGTATTAGAATCTGCAATTGAAGAGCTTTCAAAACACTATGAAATTTTATATAATAATTATCTCCCCGTTATGGAATATGTTAAAAGCCTTAATCTAAACTATCCTAAAGTATTTGAAATCTTATTACAATACGAATTAGAAAAATCTTTTTTAGAGATGCTGGAATCCGAATTTATAGATTTTAATAAATTGGGACAAGTAATTCAATGGTCTAAAAATTTAGAAGTTAAAATAGATGATTTAGTTCATAGTATTCTTAGAAATAGGATAGAAAAAGAAATTGATAACCTAATTGACAATCCTAAAGACATAAACTCTATAAGCACTTTACAACAGTTATTAGAGATTTCAATGGAATTAAATGTCCCAATTGAATACCTTTGGGAAGCGCAAAACAAATTTATTTATTTAAGAAACAGAATATTGAGACCTATAATTTCATCAAAGGAAGATATGGATAAGACCTTTATTAATTCATATAAGCTTATTTCTAATAATTTAAAAGTTAAATTCCCATAATTAATTATCTGCTCATTTTAATTGATTTTATAATCTAATTTAACTTTTACAAAATTTACTTTTCAAATCATTTATTATCCTATAAGATAGACCCCATATGACCAGATTACCTGGTAATGTATATCCATATACATATCCTCTTATAGGATGAAAAACTAATCTTGGTTCTCCAATAGAATCTAAAGGTATCCATATAACATAATCAACTTCAGTATCTTTAGGTTTAGCATCTATAGGCCCATTTAAAGCTCCTATAACAGGCAAAACTTTAACTACTGGTTTTGAAGCTGTTTCATGAACATCCATAACACCTAAAATTTTAACAAATTTTGGAAATACATTAGCCTCTTCCCAAGCTTCTCTTAACGCTGCATCAATATAGGTTTCACCTTTTTTTATATGTCCTCCAGGAAAAGCTAGATCACATGAGAATCTACCAGAGACAAGACAATTCTTTCTAACCATTAACACTCTAGGAGGTGTACCAAACAATAATACTAAGACTGCTGCATCTATTTTATATGACGTGTTATCGCACCTTCTTTTTTACTTTCCATTGTTTTATTTTAAAGTTAAGATAATATATTTTAAAGCTCTATTCGTATAAACGAATTTAAAATATATTTTTCAACTTAAAATCATATTAGAATGCTATATCATTATTTCACTAGAATTGTAATCTAAAGAAAAGTTAATACTCTTTTGCTATAATTTATTCTAATGATCAAGGAAAATAAGGAAATCGGTGAACTAAATGAAACTATGCAGCAAATGTGGTATAAGACCAGCAGAAATATATCAAGCTCACTCAAACAAAATGCTATGCAAAGAATGTTTTTTAGAGGATGTAAGGAATAGGGCAATAGAAGAAATAAAAAGATGGAACATGATAAAAAGTGATGATATCGTAATGATGGCCCTAAGTGGGGGAAAAGATGGCTATGTGTTGCTTGATGTTCTAGGAAATTATTTTTCAAAATCTAATAAACTAATAGGATTAAATATAATTGAAGGAATCCATGGATATAACAAAGAAGAAGATGCAAAATATCTAGTCAAAACAGCAAAAGAATATGGAGTAGATGTAATAGTTACAAGCATAAAAGATTATATAGGATATAGCATGGATGAAATATATGAAAAAACTAGAAATTCAAAAAACTCATTTACCCCTTGTACATATTGTGGTGCATCAAGAAGAAGGATCATGAACTATTATGCAAGAGAAATGGGTGCAACCAAGCTAGCAACTGCCCATAATCTAGATGATGAAGCGCAAACAGCAGTGATCAATTTGATGAAAGGTGACATAAATAGTTTACTAAAACAACACCCAAATATCAATATAACAGAAGATGATATGTTGGTAAAAAGAATTAAACCATTAAGAAAAATATATGAATGGGAAAATGCGTCTTTTACATTTATTAAAAACTTTCATATACAACAAACCGAGTGCCCATATATAGAACTAGCACCAACTCTTCGAGCAAAGGTTAGAAGAGAACTATATAAATATGAAAGAGAAAATCCTGGGGTTCTGATTAGATTCATGGAAACTTTAGATATATTATTAGAATATATTCATCAAGATAAAGTTGCAACGAAACTAAACAGATGCATAAAATGTGGAGAACCAACTACTAAAGGAAGAAATATATGCAAACTATGCGAACTGCTATCTAGCATTGGCATTTCTAACCCTTCTTATTTGATTAAGGTTCCTAAAAAAGTGATGTGAATGAAATGCAATGCAAAAATAGAAAAAATTTCAAACTTTTATGGAAGACCAATATATTATATTAATAAACCAATACCATTAATTGGGCATATTGCTTTTGGAATAATTGATAGAGGTACCAATGTATTACAAGTAAGACCTTCAACCCTATGTTTTCATAATTGCATATTTTGCAGTGTTGATGCAGGACCAAATTCTAAATTTAGAGAATCAGAATATATTGTTAATGAAGAATGGCTTGCAGAATGGGTTAATGATGTAGCCAATGTAAAAAATGAAGATATAGAAGTATTAATAGATGGTGTTGGAGAACCCATTTCACATCCAAAGATATTAAAATTAATCTCTTTAATTAAAAAAATAAAAAATGTTAAAACTATTTCTATAGAAACTCATGGAGGATCTTTATCACTTCAATTGGCAAAAAAACTTGAAGAAGCAGGGTTAAATAGAATTAACTTGAGTATTGATTCAATTAATTCCGAAAATGCAAAAAAGCTATCAGGAACAGAATGGTATGATGTAAATAAAATTTTAAAAAATGCATCAGAAATACTAAAGGAAACAAACATAGACATAGTTTTAACTCCAGTAGTAATTCCTGAAATCAATGAAAAGGATATGGATCTAATTATAGAATGGGCAAAAGAGAATCATGCTGGTGAAAAAAGTAATTATCCTAGCGGAATATTAATTCAAAAATTTGAAATACACCATTTCGGAAGGAAACCCGAGAAAATAAAAGTATGGTCATGGGGAAAGTTTTATTCATGGCTTAAGATTCTTCAAGAAAAACATAATTATAGACTTATAGTAAAACCTGAAGAGTTAGGATTTAAAGATTCAGCCAAACTGGAAAAACCATTCCATGTAAATGATATAGTTAAGTCAACCATAATTGGAAATGGATGGCTTAAAAATGAATACCTAGCAACTGATGAAAATTGTATTAGAATAATTTCTATTATCTCAAAAGAAGACTTGATGATTGGTTCTAAAGTAAAAACTAAGATAATCAGAGATAAGGATAACATATTTTTAGGAAAGCTATATTAACTATAATAATCACATCTTATATTATGATAAATGATTTTAATGGAATTCTTATTATTTGATAAAAATCATATGCTTTATCTTAATAGTTTAATTAGTTCTTTTGCTAATTGTTCTGGATTATTAACTAACTTTACATTTCCTCCATTATTGCGTATGTTATTAACTTGATCTCTATCAACGTCGTTAGGAACTAAGAATAATAATTTCATTCCTTTTCTTATCAATTCATTAGTTTTAACACCTGGATCTTCATTTTTTACAGTTTGTTTTAAATCTGTTATTATAACTATTTTATTAAACTTCTTGTCATTGAATTGCTCTAAGGCATTTGTAATATCAGTATAACCTTTAAACTCTGTCGTTAGCAATATTTTTATTACATCATTTTTGCTAATTTTATCATAAGAAATGGCTTTAGTTGAAAACAAAACTAACCTAGATATATTATGTATAAAAATTGATGCTACACTTAACGCCCAAGAAGAATATTTATACATGGAACCGCTTATATCTAAAGCAAGACCTATTTGTTTTGTTTTTACATTTCTTTTATAAATTAAAAAATCTTCTTTATTTCTAATCATATTAATTACGGATTCTTTAACCATTAATCTTCCTGGTTTTATGCTATATTTCTTTTTAATTGGTATAGGTTTAAAGCCGTTAATATAAATAAGATGAGCTAAAAATTTATTAGCATAAATTATTATTTTTCTCCTTACTATATCATTAGATCTACGATAAATACTTCTAAGAATATCAACGTACATAATCAAATCAATATCTTTAATTTGTTGAATTTCCCCCATTTCTAATGAATCCAAAATTTTTGAAATATTATTGTTAAATATTTCTGTTTCCTCTTTATTAATTTTCCCTAAAGATATATTATCTAATCCTTGCAGCAATTCATTAGATTTTTGAAGATAATATTTAGCCATATTTTTTCTTCCTTCATTACCACTCTCAGCATATTCCATCGCTTCTCTATATGCTTTTGAAGAATAAATTGCTGCACTAATAAGCTTACCTTTATCACCTCTTATTGGTGATTTATTTAAAGACCAAAGATTCTTTAATTCTACTTTGCTCAGGAAATCATTAATCGTGTCTTCATTTTCTGAAGTTTTAACATAATTTAATAAAACTTTTTGTTTTTCATTATAAAAATCTTTTTCATCTAAATCATTAAACTCGTTTATATCAAGCTTTGATTTTTTAGATAATGATGGATCTTTTATAACTAAGGCTTTTTGTAGATCTTTATCAAGAATTC
Source organism: Caldisphaera lagunensis DSM 15908 (assembly GCF_000317795.1). Classification (NCBI taxonomy): domain Archaea; kingdom Thermoproteati; phylum Thermoproteota; class Thermoprotei; order Acidilobales; family Acidilobaceae; genus Caldisphaera; species Caldisphaera lagunensis. Next base: position 701,746 of record NC_019791.1, on the reverse strand, counting down.
CAATTGAGCTAAGCGTTTTCCATAATCTTTCATTTTCCCCTTTATAATCTATTATCTTTTCTTTTATAACTTCCTTAACTTTATTTAAAGGCTTATTATGGTGCCTCCTGTTTAAAAAGTCTGCAATTTTTATTAATTTATTTAAGCTCAAATTTTTTAAATTATCATAAAATAGATCACTATTTAATAATTTTATGTATTCTTCTGGATCTAAATTTTTTAATATATTATTTAATTTTTCTTTAAATAATGTTTTGTTATCTAAATTCATACTTTCTATAATTTGATCAATTTTTTCTTTATTAATTGTTCTATAATATTTACCTCTTTTAATTAAACCTCCTATTGCCATTAATTTATAGAAATCACCTAATTGTTGACCCACTAATTTATTTTTATCTATTAATTTATTTTTAAATTTTTCATATGCTAAATATATCTCATCCCTATAATCTTCCTTTCCGAAAAACAATTCTTCTAAAGTCATTTTAATTAATTTTTCCTCATAATCATTTTTTGCTATAACGCTTTCCATTATTTTTTCAAATTGGTCTATGGTTGCAGATTTTTTACTATCCAATAACAAATATGACTCAAAAATTTTTGATACTAATATTGATTCTCTAACACTTACTTTTATTCCTTTATTTCTTAAATTACTTACAATTATTGGAATATATTTCTGAGCGGTCTCTAAATTAATACTTTGATTAATATTCTGAAAAGACATCATTTATCACTGAAGTAATTAATTCCTCATCCTCCTGTCTTTTTGATAAAAGAGATGTAGCAGCCTCCTTAATATGCTTTATTTTAACAACATCTTCATTCTCAAGCTTAGCAATAGATTGAGCAAGCTTCACCCAAGAAACTGATTCATCTGTTCCTGGTTTATGTAATAAGTTACTTTTCCTTAACTTGTTAATTGTCTTTAATACTAAATTAATTAATTCTTCCGAAACTAATGGCTTATCAAATGAACGTATTTTAATAATCTTCCTTTCTGTCTCTATATCAGGATAATCAAATTTTATTCTAATAACCCTTCTCAAAAATGCATCGCTTAGTTCATTTTGGGCTACATCTTCAGGATTACTTGTTAATATAACTTGAAAACCTGATCCTTTTGATTTGAATACCCTTTTTAATTCTGGAACCACAATTCTTCTTTTATCAATTATATCTAAAAGCAAGTTTTGGAATTCATCACTACTTCTCCTTATCTCATCTACCAATACTCCTACATCTAATATCATTGCAGCAAGCAATATTCTAGGAACAAAAGATTCTTCTGTGAAGCCTATTTTCATTGCCATCAATGGATGAAAATCTCCTATAACTTTATATTCATCATAATTTTCACTGCAAGGTAACAGAAATCCTTTTTTCCCACTCCATAGTTCTAACAATGCTTCTCCTATCTCCGTTTTCCCAGTACCGGGTGGACCTTCAAATAAAACTGGTCTACCATTAAGAAATGATGCATATACAAGCCTAACTATGTCTTCATTTATGATTAATTTATAATTCTTTTCCAGTATTTTAACAGCTTCTTTAACATTTCTAACCATTGTTGATTCGGTTGCTATTTGCGCATAAGTTTCATATACTTTTTTCTCAATTATATCATTATCCAATGACATATTTATTCATCCATTCCCTATACATAAGATAAAATTCAGATCTTAATAGCTTAAATGAGACTCCATAATATTAATGAGTTAAGTTTTCATGAAATAAGGTTTAAATTCTCAATCCATTTCCCTGGCTCTATTAAATCATCAATATAGCTTTCTAATTCCTCATCTAATGAAAAGCACTCATTCCTATATGGACATTTATTGCATCTATTTCCTCTTTTAGCGTATGGCAATATGTTATTATATTTGATCAAAACCATTTCATCCAATGCTTTAAATAGCATAGAAGTTAATTCAGAGTTTAGATCAAATACTCTTGACTTATTTGGATATTTAATCTCAATTTTAACATTTTTTAAATCTTTTTCTCTAATAAGTATCACACTATAAGCAACTGCTTGCATAATATCGTTTATCCATGCCCCTTTGTATGGAGGTTTAGAGCTTTTCCTTTCAATAACATAAGCAGAATTTTCCTTTATCTTAAATGCATCTGGTCTACCCCTAATTATTACACTCCCTAAATCTGTTTCCATTGGAATTTCATAAGAATAGTGTTTTATTATATCTCTTAATCTAAAAGTATAATGAAAAAGACTACCTAAAAACAATCTTACCCTTTTAAAAAAACCTCTTTTTTTCTTCATATGGGTTTCAAAGAAATATACTCTTGGGCAATAAAAATAAGAATGCAGTTCGCTTGGATATATTATTGCCTTATTTTTATTCCTATTGTTATCCGTTTCTCTTCTACCTCCCAATCCTTAGAGTATGAATCTTTTGGAGGCTCGCTATAATTAATTGATTTACTTCTTGTTTCATTTTTAATATATTCTTCCAAGGATTTAATAGTTGATAAATATTCATTATCATCACTATATATCCATGTTTCAATATAAGCATCTACAGGCAATCCCATTTCTTTTCTCATATATTGAACTCTTCTTATTATTTCCCTTGCTGTTCCTTCTTTGTATTCTTCCTCGCTTACTCTTTTATCAATTGCTATTATTCCTATATTAGACTCTGTTACTTCTAACCATTCTGGATATGTTGCCTGAATCTTGAAATACTTAGCCTCTAGTTTAATAGTTTCTCCATTAACATTTAAGTTATAATAGCCATCTCTAACTAAACCCAGGCCTATTTCTTCTTCTTTGTTCTTTACTTCTTTTACAATAATAGGTAAGAATTTCTTAAATGAAGGACCTAATTCTTTATAATTTGGTTCTAGCTTGTAAATTTTTGCCTGCTCAAAGAATTCTTTTCCAACGACTTGAATTTCTTTTACATTTGCGAGTTCTTTTATATATGGCAATACATCTTTTATTACTTCCCTTAGATTATTATCATGAGATGATATAATCACACTTTTTATTGGTAGTCTTATTTTAATACCTGCTTGCATTCTTGCAGATAAAACGTTTTCAACAACTATTTTAGCTAAATTCATTTTATACTCAATATTTTCATCTATTAAACTTAAATCTGGATCAGGGATATCAAGTAATGAGATGCTTTCAGGTAATTCCGGCTCAGCTATTTTTATGAAGTTTTGATATAGATATTCACTTATATATGGTATTATAGGTGTTGATAATATAAGCCAATTCTTTAAAACATAATATAATGTTGCATATGCAGCTCTTTTGCTTGGTGTATCTTCATCTTCCCAAACTCTTTTTCTTATAATCTTTAGATACCAATGGCTTACATCTTCTACAATAAAGTTCATTAAAATCCTAGCAGCGTTATGTACTTCTAATGATGAATAATATTTATTAAAATCTCTTATTAGATTATTTAGTTTTGATAGTAGCCATTTATCTTCATTTTCTAATGGTAATTCACTTAATTTATTTTTTGTTGGATCAAATTTATCTAGGCTCATATACATAGATGCAAAAGAAAAGACATTCCATAATATTGTAAAGTTCCTTGAAGCTTGCTCCATTCCCTTCCATGAGAATTTCAAATCTTCCCATGTTGTGTTTTGTAAGACGTAATATCTTACTACATCTCTAGGTTGTTTAGACATTAATTCTTCAAAAGAAACATAATTTCCAAGTGATTTGTGCATTTCCCTGCCTTGCTCATCTAAGACAAAACCATGTAACAGAACTCTCTTATAAGGAGAGCTTTCAAAACCTATAACCCCACTTCTTAATAAACTAAAGAACCAACCTCTTGTCTGATCATGACCTTCTAAAATGAGGTCTGCTGGACTTAATTTCTCATATAATTCCTTGTTTTTTGGATATCCTAAACTTGCATAAAATGCTATACCGCTATCGAACCATACATCTAATACATCGCTTACCCTCTTCATTGATCCTCCACATTTAGGACATTTTAATGTAACTTCATCAATCCATGGTCTATGTAAATTTTTGGGAACCTTACCGCCTAATTTTATTATATCATTAACATCTCCAATAACCTCTAAATGATGACAATTTTCACATTCCCAAACTGGTAGGGGAACTCCCCAAAATCTTTGTCTGCTTATAACCCAATCTCTTACATTACCTACTATGTTCATAAATCTATCTTTTGCCCATTGGGGTACCCACTCTACTTTATTTGCTTCATCAATAAGTTTGTCTCTGATTTTTGATACTGCTATGAACCATTGATCTGTTGCCTTTAACAATAATGGTGTTTTACATCTCCAACATACAGGATATCTGTGCTTTATTTTGCCTGCATGCAATAATGCATTTCTTTCTTTTAAATCCTTTAAAATTTCATTGTTCGCATCTGTCCTAAAATATAAACCTGCATATTTTCCTGCTTCCTCAACCATGAATCCTTGATCATTAACTAGACCCATTAATGGAGCTCCTATTTTACTACCTATTATAGAATCAATTTCTCCATGACCAGGAGCTGAATGAACTAATCCAGTACCTTCACCACTCACAACGGCTTCAGGAGCCATAACAACTTTATGGTATTTTTTAAGTTCAGCTTGAGCTTTAACGAGATCCTCAAGAGGATGTTCATACTCAAGCCCTTCTAATTCCTTTCCTTTAAATGTTTTTACGACCTCATATTCTTTAATTTTTGCTTCTTCAATAACTTTTTCTAATCTTTCCTTAGATAATATAAGTTTTTCATTGTCTGTTTGTATCATAACATAGTCTATATCTGGGTGGGCCATAACGAAAGCATTAGCTGGTAATGTCCAAGGAGTTGTAGTCCAAATTAATAAATATGTATCTTTCTCGTTTTTAACTTTAAACTTAACATAGATTGATGGATCCTCCAACTCCCTATATTCAGAAACTTCATAATCAGCTAAAGTTGTTTCACATCTAGGACACCAATGCAATACATTTCTTCCTTTATAAAGTAAACCTTTTTCGTAGGCTTTTCTTATTAGATACCAACCCGATTCTATATATGAGTCGTCATATGTAACATATGGATTTTTCCAATCCATAAATACTCCTATTTCTTCAAAATCCTTTGTCATCGCATTTATATTATCTTTTACAAATGCTAAACACTTATTTATAAAATTATCAACACCTATTTTATTTACTATATCTTTTTTATTATTAGAACCTAGTTGCTTTTCTATCATAACTTCTATAGGTAATCCATGGGTATCAAATCCTGGCTTATCCCATACATTAAATCCTCTCATTCTATAATATCTTAATAATGTATCTTTCAATACTTTATTCCATAATGTACCTAAATGTATTGTATTTGCATTTGCGTAAGGCGGACCATCTAAGAAATAGAATTTCTTTTCTGATTTATTGCTTTTCTCCTTTACTTTATTATATATATCATTCTTTTCCCAATAACCCTTTACCCATTCTTCTATATTTTTTTGGTTATATTTCTCTTTAGTTAATCTATCATCTATTATCAATTTCATTACCTCATTTTGTAGTATCTATATAATCTACCCTAACATATTGAGTACCTGTTAGAGAAGATATTAAGTTCTTTATTTCATCAGAATATCCTTCTTTTTCAAAGTATAACTCTAAAGCTCTGAATTCATCAATTACATTTGATTTTATTACATTTATTTGAGATGAGTATTTTTCCTCTAAAGCATTAATGATCTTCCTAAAGTTTTCTTCATCAAATTCTGTGAAATATATTCTATATAATTTTTTGTGCATCAAATTTGTTCACGCTCCAATCCTCACACTCTAAATAAAAACAGTAGAAAATTAATTTTTACTTTCAAGGCTTTAATAATTAATTTTTAGTGAAAATAACCTAAAGATTATTAAATTCTAAGTATTTAGAAACTATTAATATCCATAATATTATTTCCTATTAATAACATTGAGTTTTCCTTTTCTCAGCTCATAGACTGTTTTAACAAGACTACCAATACCTATTGCTCCTACAACGAAGATTACTAATATAAATCCTATATCTATAGCATTTAAGTTAGGAATTTGAATACCCGTAGAGATTGCAAAATTATCAATAGAAGGCATCATTACAACTAACAAACCAATTAACGCAAAAGCAATACCTCCATAATACAAGGTATTTCCTGCTGTTTTAGTGCCTACAAATTTTATATCGTTTTCATTATATCCCATTTTCCTCATAATGCCTCCAAAAAATGCTCCTAAGATAATTTGCATTGTCATAGTTCCTAAACCAAAAAATAGTCCAGGTAATGGTGAATATATTAATGATGGAACCTTAGGGGCTAATACAAAAGTTATTATTGAAGCATACGCTCCAAACCCAAAACCTGCTATTAAACCATGTATTATAGTCATTTTTAATGGTACATCTTTTGGCATCTCAACTCTTTCAGCCTTTTCTGTATGTCTATGAGATGGTATTAGATGTATATGCACGTATTTCCCATGCAATACATATGAACCTGCAATTGCCATTACAATTCCAACTGCTATATAAACCGGTCCGTCCAAATTATAAACTTGATAAATTCTAGCTAATCCAAGGTAACCAATAGTTGTTAATAAGGCTCTCTGTATTGTAAATCCTAATGAAAATAATAATCCTGCTAGCAACCCTCCTTTAGTGCTGTATTTTCCTATTGCATAGCTAAAAGTTATAGGCCATGTATGCTCATCAGGCGTAATTCCATGCAATATCCCCAATATAAAAGAAATTGCTATAATTGATACTAGTGTTAATTCTCCAGATGGATTTAATATGAATTCGATGAAGTTCATTTTATCACCGTGCACATTTTTCCAAAAAATTATGTATTTTGTGCACATTTATAAATCTTACCATATACTAGGCTGAGAGTAGTATAAATATAATATATAAGGTATATTATAATAAAATCATAATACATTAATTTTAAACAGGATTATTATTTTTTGTCCTTTTTATGTAAAAAGCAACATTAGTAAGGAACATGGTAGAAGAAAAATTAAGAAGAAAATTGTCACAATTTATTCTAATAGAAATGAAAAGCTTTTCCTTCATAGAAGAAGGATAACATAAATAAAAATTATATTAAATTTATTATACATAACGTTTATATTTACTATATAATAATTTTTAAAAATGAGGAATAAAATATGGATAATCCACTTGTTAAAACGATAGATACAATAACTACAACTCTGTCAAACGATCTAAAAATCAGCCATGAAGAGGCTTTTAGATTTTTAATGGAACCTGTAAAGGAAGAATACGCAGATTTCTCTTTTCCAATCAAAAGATTCTTGAATAACGCAGATAACTTAATATCTGATATTGTTGAAGTATTAAGAGATAATAATCTAGATATAGTTAATATCCAGCTTCAATCAGGGTTCCTTAATTTAAAATTTGATGAGATAAACCTGTTCAAAAAAACAGCTGATTACATAAAAAATGGAGGGACTTTTAAAACTAAAATAACTGATAAACCATTAAGTATAGTTGTTGAACATACAAGTGCTAATCCAATTCATCCTTTACATATGGGCCATGCAAGGAATGCATGCATAGGAGATACACTTTCCAGAATTTTAAAATCAAGAGGACATAAAGTTAATAGAAGGTTTTATATAGATGATATGGGTAGACAAGTCATAATAGCAGCCCTTGGTTTTAAAATATTAAATGAAACCCCATCAGAATTGTCAAAAAGGCTAAACATAAAATCAGACAAACTTGTTGGTTGGGTATATGCTGTTTCCAGCACAACATTAGATGCGATGGAGGCAAAAAAGAAAAATGACATAGAAGAAGCAGAAAAATTATCTTCTGTTCTAGCTAGATTGAAATCTCAAGATCAAGGAAATTTATTCGATAAGTTATTTGAAGGTTTAACTTCGCTTTCGGATCCAGAAAAAGAAATATCTAACATGATGTTAAATTATGAAAAAGGTGTTGAGCCAGACAAGAGTTTGATTAGAAATATGACCAAAAGTGTAATAGATGGTTTCATAGAGACATTAAGTAGATTATCTATAGAATTCGATAATATGGATTGGGAAAGCGATTTAGTATGGAATGGTTTAGTTGATCAAATCGTAAATATCGCTAAAAATAATAAGTATTTTACGAAATTCAAAGATGCAGATGCAATCAACATCCCTTTAATAATAAATGAAATTGTAAAAAATGATGAAAACATATCAAAAATACTAAAATTGCCTAAGGGATTTGAATTACCGCCTTTAATAATAAGAAGAAGCGATGGATCTACATTATATACAACAAGAGATATTGCATATTCTATTTTTAAATTTAAAGAAACGAGTGCAGATAAAGTAATTAACGTAATTGGAGCAGATCAGAAATTACCCCAATTACAAATTAGACTTGCTTTACTTGGTTTAGGTTTTAAAAAAGAAGCTCTTAATATGATTCATTATAATTATGAAATAGTAAGGTTGCCTGGAAAATCAATGCATGGAAGAAGGGGAGAGTATGTAACATTAGATGAAGTACTAGATGAAATAAAAAATAAGGCAATTGAGGAATTAAAAATTAGAAATCAAAATATAGATGATGAAACGGCTAAAGAAATAGCAGAAAAAATATCTGTTGGCACATTAAGGTTTTCTATGGTTCAACTTAACTCTTCAAAACCATTAACATTTGATGTTAAAAAAGCTATAGATCTAAAAGAGAATAGCGGACCATATTTACAATATACTTATGTTAGAGCGCTTAATATATTAGAAAAACATGGAAAAATAAATTATAACGATATCGATTATGGAAGCATAAGCAATAAATTAAGGAGATCAATTTTAATTAAATCGTTAAAATATCCATTAATAGCTGCAAAAGCTGCAGATGATTTATCTCCTGAAGATCTTCTAAGTTTCTTAATATCATTATCAGATTTATTTAACCAATGGTATGAAAACGATAGTGTTATATATGAAAGCAATTATGGAATTAAAGAAGGAAAAGCCTTATTGGTTGAAATTGTCAAAAATGTATTAGATGAAGGTCTTAATTTGTTAGGTATACCAACTCTAAACAGAATTTAATAAATATATTTTATTAATAGTTTAAGTTAATTATTTATATAAATTATTTTTTTATTTTGAATAAAGATCTTTTAAAAACTTTTAAGTATTTATTGTATAAAAATTATAAAATTATATACTCTTCTAACGATTAGAAATAAAGACAGGCGATCTAAGAATGGACATATACGAAACCCTTACATCAGATATTAAAATAAATATGGCTTTTGGTTATCCTGGTCCGGAACCTTTTCAGCATAAAAAAATTTCGGAGCTATCCCATAAATTTATAAATCAGGAAGGTGAAGCTGTTTTACAATATTCTCCAGCAACAGGGTTGAGCTATGTTAAAGAAACAGTTAAAAATTTTTTAATAAATAAAGGCATAAAAATAAATGATGAAGAAGAATTAATATTAACTCCAGGAGGTACCTCTAGTATTTATTATACATTTTTTTCATTGTTAAACAATAAAGATTTCATAATTACAGAATCGCCTACTTTTGTAGGTGCTCTTAATACAATAAGATTTATCAAGGCTAATATCTTACCAATTGATATAGACATTGATGGAATCAATGTCTATGCTTTAGAGGAAAAATTAAAGCAAGCAATTGAAAATAGAAAGAAGGTTAAGGCCATATATTTAAATCCAACAGCACATAATCCCACAGGAGTTATAATGAGTGATGAAAGGAGGAAACATTTAATAGAAATAGCAAATAAATATGATTTGCTAATAATTGAAGATGATCCATATGGTTTCTTTGTGTTTGATACAGATAAGAGATTTACTAGCCTTAAGACGTTAGATACTGAAGGTAGAGTAATCTACATGGGTACATTTAGTAAAATACTTGCACCAGGATTAAGGCTAGGATATATAGTAGCAAATAAAGCAATTACAGATGCTATAGAATCATTAATTACCATGACAGCTATCAATCCTTCAACTCTTTCTCAATTTATTGCAATGTATGCAATAAAGGAAGGGGTTGTTGATGAAACAATAGAGAATGCAAGAAAAGTTTATAGAAAGAAAAGAGATGTATTAATAGAGGCATTAGAAGAATACATGCCAAAAGGTTCTGAATGGTATAAACCTAAGGGAGGTTTGTTTGCATTTGTTTATTTACCAAAAGGTGTTGATACAACAGAAATGCTACCAACTGCTATAAACAAAGGTGTTGCATATGTTCCAGGTAGAAACTTCTTTGCAGATGGTAGTGGTGGAAATGCTATGAGGATTAACTTTAGTTATCCAAGCATTGACAAACTAAGGGAAGGAATTAAAATAATTGGGGAAACTGCTAAAGAAATGATGAAACACTAGCTTGATTTTTGTTCAATCTTATTTATAGTATCTAATATTTCATCTATCATTGACTTACCTTTTTCTAATACATTTTTATGTTTTTTAAGAAACTCTATTCCCTTTTCAGTTATACGATACTCTGTTAATCTTTGGCCTCTTACATTGCTGTCTTGTTTAGCTACAATTAATCCCTTCTTCAGCATAATCTTCAATAAAACATAAATATATCCAGGAGATAGCTCTTCACCTATTTTTAATGATATTTCCTTATTCATTTCATATCCATGAACAGGTTTTTCATATAATATCTTAAGTATCATTAATGATATTATACCCTTTAGCATCTTTTTTCTTTCTTTGGGCATCTTTAACACTCACTTACATCTGAATTTATTAACCCTTAAATAATTTTAACATAAATAAAAAATAAAATCCAAGCTTATAATATTATTTATACAATAATATTATGGGGGTAAAATTGAAAGGGGCTATATTTGATTTAGATGGTACGCTAGCAAGCACTGCCAAAGCACATAAAATAGCATGGGAACTTTCATTAAAACAACTCGGATTTAATTCAAATATTGATATGGAATATTTATTAGGTAAAAGGGCAATGGACATAGCATTATTATTGATAGAGCAAGCAGGGATAAATGATCCCGATTTAAAAAATAAGATGGCAAAGAAATTATTAGAAGTAAAGAACTCTATTTTTGCCCCCTATATAATGAAATATGCTGAACCTATGCCATGCGCTATTGAACTTATCAATAAACTAAAACAAAACAACGTTAAGATATTAGTTGTAACGTCTTCTTTAAGGATTACTGCCATCAAAGTATTAGAAAAAATAAAAATTAATCCAGATGTTTTAATTTCAAGCGATGATGTTATTAAGGGTAAACCTGATCCAGAACCTACACTTGCCGCTTTAAAAAAATCCTCTCTAGATGCTAATGATATTTTATTTGCAGTTGGAGATACAATATATGATATTATCTCTTTTAGTAAAGCTGGAATAAAAACCATTTATTTAACTAAAGGAGACATAATAGTTCCAATAGATGAAAACTTATTAAAAGAATATCATGCAATTAAAATCGATTCATTATGTGATATAATAAAAATTTCTAATATCTAATCTAATCTCTAAAAATCTAAAGTAAAGAATCTTCACATTTCCAATATACCTTTATCTTCCTTTCTCCTCTTAATATAGGTTCTTCACATAATTCTCCATTGTTTACCATCATATTTAATGATTTATAAATACCTTTAAGTGAATATTTATTAAGCTCCAACCAAATTTCATATGCAGTTCTTTTCTTATTATCAGAAAATATATTCATTATGTCTTTTTTTAATTCAGAATATTTTTTACTCTCATGCATGGATATTTTTCTATTTCCTGTTATAATGGAGATTCCATTACCTTCAATTTTAGCCAACGCATATGCTGAAGATGCCAATGGCTTTAAATTAAACCCTTTTTTAGACAAATGTATCATAGACTCTAAAGCTTCTTTAGATGATACTTCAGAAATTTTTATTTTGTATTTGGAATAATTTAATATTTCTGGTATATTACTATGACGGAGTTTAACTGCTATTAATTCGTATTCATTAAAATCCTTTTTTATTTGTTTTATTTCATAAAATCCTTTACTTAATGCATATACCAATGTTCCAGATTGCGCTGGGACATAAATTTTTTCTACTTTAGGATTTTTTTCATAAATTTCATATGATATTGTTTTTAATCCTTCTATTGTATAGGGGTTTTCATATTCCAATTCCATTTTTTCCATTTCATTTATAAACGATATATCAGAGCCTAGTTTTGCTATTATTATCAAATCTTGGGGGTCTACATTATCAGGTATAACGTTTACTTTTAATTTAATCCCAGCTTTCTTTGAATAATAGGCCAATGATAAAGTAAAATCTTCTTCATATCTAGTTTCTATTATTTTATTTTTAAAAGAAGAAACTATGATTGATGAAGCCCTATCTGCATATAATCCTGTTGGATTATTAGTTTCTAATTTGCACAAAACACCAAAAATTTTTCTTATAGGAGTAAGTCCCTCGTTAAAACTAATTATTTTATCAGATTTAGGAAGTAAGCTTTTATATCTCCACATAGATGGAATTTTTGAATCAATTACCCATTCTAGATTATCATAAACAATTTGGATCGGCCCTCCGCATCTTGGGCATTTTAATACTTCTTCATATGATTCGAAACCGCATTTTATACATTTAAACTTGTAATTCTTATCTGTCTCCATGTTATAGTCCACCAATTAAATTTGAAATTTATTATATCCTATTACTTAGCAATGAAACCGCATATTTTTCTAATTCATCATAAAATTCTTTTTCATATGCAACAATTTCTATTATTTCAAAATGATCATTTTTTTCAACAAATTCTTTTATCTCCTCTATAAGAATTTTTGCACCCAAATTATATGAAATACCTCCAACACCAGTACCCATTCCAGGAAATGCTATAGATTTTATTCCCTTTTCTAATGCAATTTTTAAAGCTGCTTTTATTGAAGACCTAACATTATTTTCATTGGTTAATTCACCAGGATATTTCATTGTAGGGGAATGTATAACAAATCTTGCTTTCAACTTTCCTGCATTGGTTAATACTGCTTTCCCTATGTCTATTGGAGAGTATTTTAATGCTTCCTCTTCTATAATTTTTCCTCCTTTCTTTTTTATAGCACCAGCAACTCCTCCACCCATAATTAGATATGAATTAGCTGGATTCACAATAGCCTCAACTTCTTCTTGAGTTATATCACCCAATTTTATTAATATGACTGTGTTGTTTAACTTAAACATGTGCATAATTTTACCCTAATATATTTATAAAACAGGACAAAATAAAATTATCTATAAAAATAAATGCTTAGAATTGAGTTAATTCATCAATAGCTTTCGACTTTACATCATCTAAATTTTCAATAATATCAGTTAAAGTATCATATTTGTTAATTAACATATATGATAAGTGTCCTTTAGATAAATCATAAGACTTCTGATCTAAATAGCCTTGCTTAACAATAACTGCCTGAGCGCCTAGCTGCAATATAGCATCCATTGTAACATCTTTTCCTATCTTAAATCCTGGATTCTCGTATTGCTCAACTACCTCTTGTTCCTCATCAATTATTGCTAGAATTTCTCCTTCATCGAGTGGCTTTAGGTTTTGCTCCTCATCATATACTAAAGCAATCCTCATGTTTAATACCCATTAAACTAAGAAATTTTAAAGTATATATATCTAAATGCTAGTTAAAAAATTCTAAAAATTTATGGAATTATTTTATCATTGTTAACTCCCCGGTTAACAATGGTATAAAATTCTACTAGATAAATCAAAAATTAATATTTATTTGCCTGCCTTCTCTATTAATTTTAACGTACTATTCCATACTCTATCATTTATATTTATCCCTTCTTTTGTAACTCCTTCTTTTATTTTATTTAAAAATTCCAAGTAATTTAATGATTCTCTAACTGTACCTAGATCAACTTGTACAACCTTTTTAGTTACAGGATCCATTATTCTTGCTATTTCCTTTATTTTACCATCTTTACTTACAATTCTATATACATCTAATTGTCTTAAATTTAACAGCTCAATTAATTTTTTATATTTTGTATATATTTTATTATTTTGTGTCACTTTCACTTCACCTCTTTTACATTTGTTATTCTGGGGCTCGCAAATTTAAAAGGTTACTTTATTTTGGTGATATAATGAGAAAAAGCTATTTAAAGGTCACAGTAAACTTAGATTTGATAGCTGAAGAATTAAAGAGACTTAATAAAAGGTATATTACTATAAAAGACTTTTCAAGATATTTTGGGATATCAAATAAAACATCAGGAAAAATATTGAAACATCTAGAAAAAATGGGTTATGTAAAAAGGTATTCAACATCAGCTTACTCTATTATTGGAGACTCTGCTTAATAGCAGTGAGATCAATGAAATAAAAATCCAAAAGAATGAGATACCTAAATAATCATAAGATTTAAATTTAAAAAATGCTATAATTGATAATATAAATGATAACAATGATAATGTAAAGGCTATAATACCAATTATTTTTAATCCTTGAATTTTATGCATTATTATTTCCCTTTTTAAACACCATTCTTCTTCTTTCATAATTTGGGACTCTTTGCACCTTTGATTCCCTTACTAATTCTGATAAAGCTTTCCTCAAAGGCCTAGAATCTCCGCTCCAATTTAACATTTTTTTAATTTCGTCAAAAGTTAACTCATCGTTCTTTTCCAACAAAAATAAAATATTATTTTTTAATTCATTTATATCCAAATTCTTCCCTCTTTAAAGATTTTTATTTTCTTCCTTTAATATATCTCCCAATATTTGAATAGCTCTTGCCAATACATCTTCATCAATTACCAAGGGAGGTGCAATTCTTATTGATGATACCCCTGAGCCTATTACTAAAACCCCTTTCTTGAAAGATTTATCTAATATTCTACCTAATTCTTTGGATGCTGGCTCCTTAGTCTTTTTATTCTTAACTAATTCTACACCTATCATTAAACCTTTTCCTCTTACATCTCCAATTATTTCTAATTCTTCCTTAAGATCATTAAAGTACCTTAAAACCATATCACCAAGCTTTGCTGCTCTTTCAGTTAATTTCTCTTCTTTGATTGTATCTATAACAGCTTCCATTGCTGCTAAGGCTATAGGGTTACCTCCAAATGTATTAGCATGACTTCCCTTTTTCATCGCATCCATAACATTATCCTTTGCTACAATAGCCCCTAAAGGCAAACCTCCACCTATAGCCTTTGCCATAGCAATTATATCAGGTACAACATTCCAATTTTCAATAGCAAACCATTTACCTGTTCTAGCAATTCCTGATTGGACCTCATCATCAACTAAAAGTATGTTATACTTATCAGCTAATTTTCTTAAGCCTGGTAGGAAATTATCTGGAGGCACAATATATCCTCCTTCCCCTTGAATTGGTTCAACAAATATAGCTGCAACTTCGCTGGGCTCTACAAGCTTAGTAAATATCCAATCCTCTATATACCCCAAAACAGCTTCTCCACAAGCCTTTGGATCATCTGTATTAAATGGACATCTATAAGTATATGGATAAGGTACATGGATTACACCAGGGACTAAAGGAGCAAAATGCTCTCTATAGTGAGCCTTACTTGCTGTTAATGATAATGAACCCATAGTCCTTCCGTGAAATGCTCCCAAAAATGCTATAATATATTGTCTTTTACCTTCATGATAATATCTTGCTATTTTTAACGCTCCCTCAATGCTCTCTGTTCCACTATTTGTGTAGAAAACTTTTCCATTTTTTATTGGTACAACTGAAAGCAACTTTTCAGCACTTGTAACTGCTTCCTCATAATAGAAGTCCGTTAAAGAATAATGTTGTAACTTTTCCGCCTCACGCTTTATTGCTTCAACTACCTTGGGATGATTATGTCCTAAAGCCATAACAGCAATGCCGGCATTCATATCAATATATTTATTTCCATCAACATCCTCTACTACAGCTCCATGCCCAGTCTTTATTACTAAAGGATACCATCTAACATAGGATTGCATCAATAATTTTTGGTCTTTTTCAATTACATTTCTTGCCTCTGGACCTGGAGGTTCAACTTTAATATCTGGTACTCTTTCCATATTTAACCACCCTACATTCCTGTTAATCTTATATAATTGAAGAATATTATATATATTTGGGTAATGGTAATGCAAAAGTATGAGTTCGAAGTAATTGAAGAATATTTTTTAAACGGAGAACATAGATTCAGATTAAAAGAAAAGAATAGCAACATTATAGTTAATGTTTCTGCAGAAAATGTTGACGAAGCTGCAGAAAAGGCAAGTAAAATGTTATCAAATTTATTAAAATAAATCAAAAACACTATAATTATTTCAAACTCTTATTTGTATATAAATTATTTATTCCTATATTTCATATAAATAATTATTTAAAATTTAGATTATTTTTCTATCAACAATTGAAGATTTTGACTCTATAGATCTATGAGGCCAAATGCTTGAATTTATTAATTCGGCATTATCGCCTATTATTACATTATTTCCTAAATGACTATTAATTATCTTTACATTTTCTCCTATTTTAACATGCCTACCTAATATGCTGTTCTTTATTATTGAGCCTGTTTTCAATAAGCTCCTATCCATAACTATAGAATTAGAAATTTCCATATCATTTTCAACCACAGTATAGTTATCTATGATAGACGATGATAATTTTACATTTTCTCCTATTTTAACATGCCTACCTATTAAATTCTTTCCACTAACAATAATTTTGTTCGTTGCAATTTTTTCTATGATTTCTATATGATCATTCTTTGATCTCTTACTCATGCCCTGCATATAAACATTTCTATACTCAGTTTCCACATGAAGCCTCTCTTTATCTAAATTATTCAAAAGGTAATATGATGCTTCCATAAAACTTTCTAATGTGCCTACGTCAAACCAATAACTATTGCTTACATAACCCATAACTTTATAATTCTTTGAGATTATATAAGGTATAATATCTTTTCCAAAATCTCCTTTACCTAGCTTAAGGATTTCATTAAACTCTGATGATCTTAGAAATTTTACAAAATCGCTTGATAACAAATATATACCAGTATTGACTAGTCTTGATGGTAATTCATTAGGATTGCTAGGCTTTTCAACAAAGCTTTCGATCCTCATGTTTTCATCAATCTTTGCAACTCCGAATTGTCTTAACTTTTCTGGCTCTACTATTTCCTTAAGGACTATTGTCATAAATGCATCATTAGATTGATGAAATTTATATATATTATTAACGTTAATACTAGCAACAGTATCTCCTTGAAAAACAAGCACATCATCATATATATCGTAATAATCTGCCATTATTTTAACAGAATGAGCATTTCCTATACTATCTTCATTTGGTTGATATCTCAATTTAATTGATTTGATTTCCCCATCTATTTTAACCTTAAACCTTTCTCCCAAATGATCATAAACATCTCTATAATTATAATAACCGCTAACTCCCAAGAAAACTTCATTAATACCTCTATATGCAAGCTCAGACAAGGTATAATCTATTAGAAAATTATTTAAAAATCTAACCATAGGCTTTGAAGTATCAACAGTTAATGGGTAAAGTCTTGTACCTAATCCTCCTATAGGAATCAGCGTCTTTTTTATTGGTATAATTATTGATCCCCAACAATATTTATATCTATAAAACCTTATATTATTTTCATATTTAAGCTTTTATACGTTTTACATTTTCAGAAATAATAGAAAGAATACTTGATATTTCAAAATCTTACAGAATTTAATATAACAATTCCATTTATTTTATAATGATATATTTTACAAATAATTAATAATAACCAAAACTTGAACTCTTATTTTAATATGTCTAATTCTTATTTAATATAATGATATATTTTCCCAAAAATTAGGGCTCCTAAAATAGTTGTCAAAAGGGACATAATTACTATAGATGAAAATTCTACATCATTAATAATGGAATATGTTAAACCTATGTTTGCAACAGCTAGCCCTATTTCGCCTCTTGGGATCATACCTATAGATATAGCTAAGCTTGATTTATGACTTCTCGTTGCTAAATAAGAGAAAGGATATATTCCTAATATTTTAAAAATTATTGCTATTGCTGTTATAAATAAGCTAAAAATTAATCCGAAATAAGATAATTTTATTAAATTAACTTGGGCCCCCATCGTAACAAAAAATATAGATCCAAAAAGAGCTAGCAAAGCGTTTGTATTTTCTCTTAATTTAGCGGCCTTATTACTTTCAGCCATAGCTACACCAGCTATATATGCCGCTATAATTGGGGAAAAACCAAGAGTTGTCATAATAGCTGTCAGTGCAAAAATTATTACTAATGATCCTTCAAACACATATTTTTCTTTTATAATATTATTAAAAATTTTTGGAATTATAAAAACTGATGTTGCAAATATAATAAACCATGCTATGCCATAGAAAAATATAGTTCTTAATATATCAGCATAACTTATAGTTTTCAAAGTGCTCATGGCTATAGCTACAGATAAAATTATTAAAGAAACGACATCATCAAAAGATCCTGCAGTTAAAATAAAATTAACTCCATTACCCTTTAAATTTGTCTCCTTAATTAAAGAAGAAGCTACAGCTAAACTAGTTGCGCCCAAGGCCGATCCAATGATTAAAGCAGCACTAAAAGAAACAAAAAATCTAATTAATATTGCTCCAAATATGAAAGGAATCGTTGCACCAAAAATTGCTCCCATTATTCCTGAAATTCCTGATGATCTTAAAGCTGATACACCTGACTCCAACCCAATAGAATAGATAAGCAGAATTACTGAAAATTCTGAAAACAAAAGCAAATAATTGTTTATGCTGAACAAATTTACATCTATAATTTTGTTTATAAAACCTCCAATTAAAAATGGAGATAATATTATTCCTATCAATAAATCCCCGACTACCTTAGGGAATTTAAATCTAATAGCGACGCTTCCCATTAATGCAGCAAACAATACTAATAATGATATTTCTAATAGTGCTAAAATAACCTCGCTTAACATCTTTACTCCAAAAAACACTTAAAAGTAAGGATTAAAATCTTTTATTTATAGGACTCGTAATAAGATCTTTTATTAAATATGATTTTCAATTTAACCTTTTTGTTAAGAATTTTTTAGTTGAAAATTATTCTAATTAAATAAGATATAATTTCCATAAAGCATAAAAATTTATTTTCATTAAAAACATTTGGCGATAAGAAACGAAGAAGTGTATTGTTGCAGGAGGAATATTAATAGTTAACGAAGAGGTACTTCTTGTGTATCATGAAAAATTAAAAAAGTGGTTATATCCAGGTGGCCATGTAGAAATTAATGAAACACCAAGGGAAGCTGCCATTAGAGAATTTAAAGAAGAAACGGGTCTTGACGTAGAAGTTTATGGGGAGAAAAACAATTTATCGACAGACGAAGCAACAGAAGAACCAAAACCATTAGCAATTATGAATGAAATCGTCAAATATCCCAATGAAACTCACATACATTATGATTTAATATTCCTAGTTAAGCTTAAAGGGGGAACATTAATTAATGGCAAATGGTTTAAAAGAGAAGAAATAGATAAAATAGATACATATAGCAACGTTAAAAAAATTTTAAAACATGCTTTTTCATTTAATAACAACTTCATTCTATCATAATAAGGACACAATATTTTACTATAATTGTATTCTTCTTGGGTTTTGATTTTTTATAAATTTTAAGTGATACTAAAAATATTATAATTTAAAAGTCTATTTTTATATTTAATCTTAAATGCTTGATAAGAATTAGATTAAGAGGGCCGACCATTGGTAAATTTTAGTGAAGGAAAGAAAAGATCTCTAATTGCTTCATTTATGTACATGATATTGTCTCTATTTAAAATAAGTTTAGGCTATAAGTTCTCAAGTTTAGTAATCGTAGCCGATGGTATACATAACATTGCTGATATCTTAACAGGTTTTGCTGTATATATTGGATTGTTTTTTGCTGAAAAATACCCCTCTGAGAAGTTCCCTTTTGGATTATACAAAGCCGAAAATCTAGCCTCCCTTTTTATCGCCTTTGCAATAGCATATGCTGGATACGAGATTATCATGGAATTTCTATTTTCAAAACAAGGAAAGATATTTATGCCTTTTCTCTTAATAACTATAGAATTAATATCAGCAATAGTAACTTATTGGCTAACTAGGTATCTTATATCAACTCCAGGAATTAAATTAGATGCAATAAATGCTGAAGGAGTACATGCATTTCAAGATGCATTAACAAGTATAGCCGTTATAATTGGTGTATTAGGAGAATGGTTTAGTATTAAATATCTCCCATTAATAATTGGTATTGGTATTGGTGTTTATATATTATATCAATCTTATCAAATTGGAAGAGATTCGATATTAACACTTTTAGATATGGGCGATGAGAAAATGATGGAAAACATAAAAAACATTGTCTCAAATATAGAAGGTGTTATAGGGGTTCATGAAATTAAAGTAAGGAAAGCTGGACCATTTTATTTTGCATCTATGCACTTAGAAGCACCCCCTGCTTTAAGTGTTAAAGATGCTGATAAATTGGCTGATATAGTAGAAGAAAAGTTAAGACGTGCACTTCCATCTTTATTATATGTTTCAATCCATGTTGAGCCCGGATCTTATACTGGTAAATGGAAGCTGGCCCTGCTTGAGGATGAAAATGATTCGCTTGCTGACGAGATAAGTAAAGTTAAAAAAATTAAAATATTAGACACACAAAATAAAAATATAGAATCTATAATTAATGATATAAATTTGAAACAAGGAAATATGAGTATCATTTCCAGTATGCTTAAAGAAAAAGGTGTAAATGCCATAATTTATGCTGGAAAAGAGAAATTATTATCATTAAAAGCATATGGTATAGAAGTATATCATACTTCTGAAAAAGATGAAAAGAAGGTAATTGATTTATTTAAAGAAGGAAAATTAAATGCTGATTAATCTCTTTATATCTTTATAATCTTTTTGAAAAACCCTTTAAAAATTATTTATGTGATAACAATTATCTACATAAGGAAACTTTAATGTGGAAATTACCATCAATATCTCTTTAAGAAAGAAATTTAAACTCAAATATTTTCGTTATTTAAAAAGCAAGCAAATAAGGGGCGGATGAGTTGGAACAGTTTTAGAGGCCATCGATATAGCATTTGCATACAATAATAGAAGCATATTTGAGCATATAAACTTGGAAGTAAGAGAAAATCAAATAGTTTCAATAATTGGACCTTCTGGTGTAGGAAAATCTACACTACTAAGAGTTTTAGGGGGTTTTTTAAAGCCAACCCAAGGTAGTGTTTATTTATTAGGACAAAAAATAACAAGACCTACCCCAAAAATAATGCTTGTCCATCAATCAATAGTTACTTTTCCTTGGATGACAGCTCTTGAAAATGTTATGCTTGGATTAAAGCATAGAAATCTACCAAAAAATACTATGAAAGAAATAGCAAAGCAAATGCTTGAGACTGTTGGTCTTGAAGGATTCGAAAACTTCTATCCAAAAGAGTTAAGCGGAGGTATGAGACAAAGAGTTGCTATTGCAAGAGCTTTGGCTGCAGACCCATTATTATTATTAATGGATGAACCATTTGCGCATCTAGATGAATTAACAGCAGAATCATTAAGAAAAGAGCTTTATGATATCTTATTTAATGTAAATACAACCCTTAAGGGTGTTGTTTTGGTTTCCCATAACTTAAATGAGGTTGTTGAATTGTCTGATTTCGTTTACATTATTAACGGTCATCCTGCAACAGTTGTTGGAAAAGTTAAAATAGATTTAGAAAGACCTAGAAATCCAAGAGATCCCAAATTTTTCGAATATACTGATATACTCTATGATTATACGATACCAGCAAGGTAGGGATCATGAATTTTTATGCTTTAGTTGTATTGGCAACCTTAGCATCAACAGCAAGAGTATTTGGATTGATATTGCTATCCATTATAACAGGGTGGTTATTTGGATATATTTCAATAAATAGCAAGATATTTGAAAATATTTATATAAGTCTTAATGAGGTATTAGAATCTGTTCCTGTTATTACATTTTTTCCCATTGTTTTAATCTTTTTCGTATACCATATAGGAGGTTATTTAGGTGCAGAACTAGCAGCTGATTTCTTAATACTTACAGCAGTTGTATGGAACATATGGATGGGCATTTATCAAGCCTTTAAAACTATTCCATTACCTATGGTAGAAGCAATGGAAAATCTTAGAATGAAAACATTTGATAAGCTTAGATATCTATATATTCCTTTTTCTATGCCCAGAATTGCTGCAAATCTTATACCATCATTTACAGATGCATTCTTCTACATAACAGTTAGTGAAGTTTTTACTGTAGGACTAACATCTTTTCATGTATTTGGAATAGGGTACTTAATTGTTAATTTAATAAATAATAATTTATGGAATTTAGTTTACTTTTCTCTATTAGTCTTAGGAATTATAATTGCTATAAGCATTCTAGGATTGAGAGAATTTGCAAATTACTCTATAGCTAAATATGCCTTAGAAAGTGAAATTCCATTGCAAAGATATAATAGATTAAGATATGTTGCAAGACTTTATTCTCCTTTAACAACACCTAGAAGAATAATTAACACCTTTACGAAAAAATATCTATCAAATCCTATGAGAAAAACAGTAAGATTAAGAAAATTAGAAGAAAAAGAGAAAGAAAAAGAAGTATCAGGATTAATATATAGAATAATTGGGAGTATAATTGGAATTTCAATTCTGGCATTATTAATTTATGGAATTTACAATATTTTATCATCAACTACCTATAAATTATGGATTTATTTATTAAACAATACTTGGTATATTTTAATTAATTTAGCCTATGATTACATAAGAGTTGCAATTATAGCATTAATATCATTTTCAATTGCTATGACTT
The DNA here is from genome assembly GCF_000317795.1 of Caldisphaera lagunensis DSM 15908. Lineage (NCBI taxonomy): Archaea > Thermoproteati > Thermoproteota > Thermoprotei > Acidilobales > Acidilobaceae > Caldisphaera > Caldisphaera lagunensis. The sequence continues at coordinate 678,746 of NC_019791.1, read as the reverse complement.
TATCATATTATTTAGCGACACATAAGAAGATTGAATCTATATTTATACCTATTATACAAATAATAGCAGCTTATCCTCCACCTATATATTTTCCGTTAATCTTTGCAGCAACGTTTGCAATAATAGAAAGATTTTTCGGAGGCCTATCAATAGAATTTTATGTGTTATTGCTAGGATTCCTTAGTACATTTTATTACATATTTTATGCCGTTTGGCTTGGAATTAAAGCAATTCCTCAAGAATATTGGGAGGTTATGAACAACTTTAATATGAATTATTGGCAAAAAATGAGATATATAATACTACCATCAACTTTCCCATATACAATAAGTGGATTGACTTCAACAATAAATAGCGCTTGGGGGGGATTAATGATTGGTGAATATTGGATAAATTTAGATGGCCATAATATTGAGGTAAGGCATGGATTAATGAAATTGCTTGATATTTCTACTGCAGAAGGAAATATAGCATTAGCAGGTTGGGCATCATTTATTTTTGGAATTATTGTTGTTATATTTGCGATCCTATTTACCAGAAAAATGATGGAACTTGCAAAAGAAAAATATGTTATGGAAGAAGGCATATTCGCTGCTTAACTTAAATTTTGATCCATAAATTCTTTTACCAAATTATCTGGATTAATATCGTATCCTATAATAACTTGTTTATTTAAAGATCTAAATGCTGACAACATCCTAGGACCAATTCCAGCAGTTATTATTATGTCAACATCTTTGATTGTATTTAAAATATCAAGGTGTCTTCTTGCCTCTTCAACGCTCGTTTCGTTATCTTCATGATGGTGATGTTCATGATGATGTTCTTCATTATTTTCTACTATACTTCTTTTTCTAAATTCTTTGTTTAAAACTTTTTTATCAGTTAAGTCAACATAGTATACTATAAATCCTAGACTTCTCCCAAAATGATCTGACATAGATTCTCCATCATCAGATGGTATGGCTATCTTTATTATTTTATTTTCACTCAATCCTTTCACCTATATAAATTATTTATCTAAAGGGTATTAAAAATTAGTATTTACACCAATATTATTTTTATGCAAAAATTTGATAAATATTTACTTTAAAAATATATTAAGCATCTTGACCATTAAAGTTTTTCAAACGTAATCCCTTATTTTGATTTTTACCTTGAGAATACTTACTACTAATTTTTTCTAGATAAGTTTTAAGCATTATATCAGTTTCTATTAAATATGCTTCTTGTGGTGCATTCCCATATTTTTCAACATAATACCTGAAAGGAAGTTGTTTCATTAAAAATTCACTTTCTTTTATAAAATAAGAAAGTTGATTTAAAAATAAATGAACATATCTATCAGCATATAAGTCTATACTTCCAGGATATTGAGCTGAATATTCATCGCTTTCCAATAGATCCTTATTACGTATTAGCTCTAACGCGATCTCTGAACCAAATTCTAGCATCTTCATAACCAATTTCCAACCTTTTACGCCATAATAAATAATTTCTCCTTCATATTCTTCACCATTAACTCCATTATTTCCATAAATGAATTCTCCTAGGATTTCTTTATTATCTTCCTTAAAATTGTTATACTCCTCTTCAAATTTCTTTTTGATTTGATCTATGGCATTTTCACTGCCATAAAATCTTATTTTTAATGTATTCGGCCATGGAGTTGATTCCCAAAGGAAATGCCAAGACCCTCTCTTATTTGTCATTTCTTTAAATTCTTTAACCAAGTAGTAAATTAATTTTGAGAAAATCTTTTTTATTTCTTCTTGATCTGTATTTTTTACTTCAACATTAATTTCTGTCCATTTCATTCTAAAACCCTTGCTTACCTTTATTATTTTGTTATATTATAATTTAATATATATCTATTAATAAATCATTAATATAAATAATAAAACAATATTAATAAAAATGTTAAATTAAATGATTTTTACATCATAAGTTTAATCTGGCTTTTATATATAAAGATCCGGACACCTTTTTGATATTTCATTAATATCTTTTATCATAAATAACTGAGATAGCCATTGATTTACATACTCATTAATGCTATCCAAATAATCTTTTGGAAATTCCTTAATTTTTCTCAAAAGCTGTTCAATAGAGCACGCTTTGCTTATATTTCCTCTATAATTAAAATAGAAGCATAAATCATCAGGCAATTCAAAATTTCTTAAGAATTCACACATGTTCTCATTTATCTTTTGTCTTAATTTTTGAGATAAAATAGTTGTAGCAATAATAAATGAATGGAAGGCTTTTTCATAACCTCCCATTGGGTTAAAATAAGTGTGTACTTCATTCATGGAGCCATATTTTGTTGCCATATAATATAAATGATCACTAATTGTTAATTTTCTATAAGATTCCAAAATATCCTTTCCTAAATATCTTGCATAATAATATAACTTCCTTAATGTATTAAAGGCATCTTTTTGCAAGGGATTACCAAGCCATGCACTTAAATCCCTTTCATCAGCCCAGCTAATCGTTTTAAAAGGTGGTACATCATAGTAATCTCCTGGAGGCCCTGCTTCATTTATATTTGAAAATCTCAAATTCTTGAATTTTAAAATTTCCTTTGGCAGATAGTCTAAAAACTCATAAATTCCCGTTGATGGATTGTGATGTTCTCCAAATGTTTCATAATCAATAGCAATTAGCAAGAAATCTCCAGGGGTTACATTAATCCAATATGCATATTTATCAGCTGTTAATGGATATTCTTCCCAATTCCTATTGCTGAATCTAAATCCGATATCATCACTTAATCTGTAATTTCTTAAAACTACCTTATTATTACATAAAGGATTCTTGTAGATTTTGTTTGGAGACCTTCCATTTAATATATAGTCAACGCCCTCTGTTACAACAACGTCAAACCCCATTTCTTTTAAAAAACAACCTATATCATTATTATAAATAAATTCAGTATTTTCAGCAGATTTTGGTTTATAACCTATAATATCTTCAACTAATTCAGATTGCATCTTAATTTGATCATAGAACTCTCTCTTATCAATAAACCAAGCTAATGAATGATAATATGTTTGAGACAAAAACTCAACCCTTTCAGTATTTGCTAAATCTTGGAAAAGCTTTATGACATCCTTATAATTCTTATTTAATTGCTCTAATAAAATACCAGAAATGCTAAAGTTTATTTTAAAATCCTTGTATTTTTCTATGTTATTTTTTAAAATTTTTGTAGCATGTCTATAAGTCCTTTCTGTAACCCTATCTAATATAATCTTATCAGTATAATTATCAAATATTTCATCTAAATTCTCCGGAATCGATGTTGGTGGGAATTCACTTAATTTCTTTAATCTAGCTGGCTGATGCATTTCAAAAAGTAATGCTATTTCCAATTTTTTCACCTTATATTATTTTAGGCATAAAAATTAAAATTCTATAACATTTTACAATGACCTATAATATGCCATAATTCTAGCTTTTTCATAACATGATTTTAGCTGATTTATTTGATTTTCACTTCTGAAATTATTATTAACCTTATTAATTGCATTTAACCTAATTTCTTGAGGTAGGAGGTTATTTTTCGATGCCATATCCCTAATTTGATCTATTGGAATTTTTTCAAAATTCTCAAACCACATTAATTCTGACATGCTTTCCATTGAAATTCCTAGCTCATAAACATCTTCTGGTCTTACAAATAATCCGTTTCCTTTTCCTGTTCTAATATCATCGATTATCTCTTTTAATCCACCTATATAATTTGCAATAACTGGTGTGCCTTGAGATAAAGATTCAATAGCAACTAATCCAAAGGGTTCCCATCTAGATGGCATCACTAAAGATGATGATAACCTAAACAAAGCCTTATATGGGTCTTCTGGAATCTTTGCCGTTGTAATTATAACTCTCCCCTTTCTTTCATCTAATAAATGCCTAATATATTGTTCATAACCATAATCACCTACAGAAACCCCTAATATTAATAGATTAACTGAAGGTGCATAGTCTATTGCTCTAATAGCTAAATCTATACCTTTTTGAGATGTAAGCCTTCCAACAACAAGCATAATGCTTTTTGATGAATCATTAATATTATACTCAGACCAGCTGTTGTTCTTTACATAATCCTTAATTATATCCCAAATAATTTCTTTTGAAACTATACCATATCTTTCTTGAATCCATTTTTCTACTTTCTTAACATCCCAATCTGTTGTGTTATATATAACACAAGATTTCCCTTCAATCCAATTACCATATTTTGAAAATAACTCTTCATTTAAATATGATTTGCTAACTGTAGATATGTAGTCAGAAACATATACGCCAAATGATTCTATATTACCATTTAATTGATTCCATAGATTTTCATAATAAATTGGCTCATGCCTTATTACCTTCCAAATTTTATGAATATCATTATCTAGCCCAGCCCATTTTTCTGATGCATAATGCCAAGGGAAATTAGGGGAACCTGAAAGATGAATTGTATAAACTAAAGGAATAGAAAGGCCTCTTTTTTCAAATTCATCCCTTAAAGCAATACCTGGTAAAACTGTATGCCAATCATTTATGTGAATCAAATCAGGAGGGTTTTCATGCCATGCTAAAATTCTCATTGCCCTAGTCAACAAAGCAGATTTTTCTTCAATATTAGAGTATATATTCCATGAATCAAAAATTATTCCCGTAGAGTAATCCAAGCCCTTGAACATTATTATTTTGATCCCATCAATAATAGCTTCTTCTGCTCCTATGCAATAGCTGTATTTTTTTCCATCTAACCCAGTTCTTTCACCACATGATGTAATATTTAGGGGTGTTAAATTATACCTAGATCTAATTGACAAGTCTAAGTGCCTTCCATGAGATGGCATTATAACTGTTACATCTATTCCATCTTTATAAAGTGATTTTGCAAACTGGTAAACAGCTTCTCCTAATCCACCAACCTTTGCAATTGGTGAATATTCAAACGTTATAAACCAAACTCTTCTGATCTTTGAAGGTGTAATCAATTTATAATTTTGCAATTTTTACCCCTGTATTTAAGATAAATAAGGTGTTTAAAAGAATTGCAATGGATATATAGGACTCTTAAATGGATTATTGTTAGTTTTAGGTAGACAACCTAATATATATACCTTGATATTATTCTTAAATTTAAATTGAACTTTTCTAATACCTGTAATCCTAGTAAATATATTTCCAGCAGCAAGCCACATTCTATCCCAATATTTTCTTCCTGTTCTAGAATTACTATGCTTTACTTTTGGACATTTAACCCTAACATAATTTTCTCCCAAAATATATGGTGTATGCCCATACCTAGCAAATATTACCTTAATTCCTTTTATTTTTTCTATATTGTATTCACAAAGATCATAATGGACCCTTGCATATGCCATAATTAACTTATATGTATCTTTTTCTTTATTAAATAAAAATGTTATAGGTTCAAGTTCACTTTTTCCATCTCCTTTCTTAAATGAAAATGAAAACCAATTATATAATGTTAATGAATATAAATTAAGGCTGTTTCCATCTGATAATAAAGAAGGCCATACGTAAACTGCTACATCCTTAGGATCAACATTTGATGGTAATTGATATTCCAAATTGTAATCGCTAACTAATTTTCCAAATAAATCATCTGCTATTTTCTTAAAATTTAATATATAATTTATTAAATTTTCTTTTTTAGTACCTTTATTCAACTGCTCTTTTAAATTACTTAAACATGATGGTAAATATCCATTCATCCCATTACCATTTTTATAATTCATTATACACTCGTCAATTAACTTTGATGCCCACTCTACATCATTTTGCTCTTTCCTTAATGATAGCATAATCCTTCATCCTATTGTATAGTATATCCTCTTCTTGGTTTTACCCCTGTTTTCTACATTAATAACTTTTATCTCCCCTATTTCACAAGTGTTCTTAACATGGGGACCTCCGTCTGCTTGTATATCTATTCCTTCTATTTCAACTATTCTAAGTTTTTCAACATTTGGAGGAAACTTTTCAGCAAGCTTTACAATTCCTTGTATTTTTAATGCCTCTTCTTTAGAAAGCCAATAAACTTTTACATTAGCGCACCTTTTTAATAATTTATTTGTATCATCAACAGCATCTAATAATGCCTTCCTCCAATCGCTTACATTTGTTAAATCAAAATCATCCTTTGCAGAGTTATGATCTATATGCCCTCCAGTTATTTTTGCTCCATATTTATTATACATAACTGAAGAGAGAGCATGGCTTGCAGTATGAAGTTTCATCATAGCATATCTTTTTTCCCAATCTATGTATCCTTTAACTATATCTCCTATAGAGAATAAATTAGGTTTTTCAACATAATGAGCAACTTCATCATTTTCTTCCATTTTAACATCAATCACATTAACTTTGCTACCATTTACTTCTATGTATCCGCTATCCGCTGCTAAACCACCAAATGGGCCTGGATGAAATGCCGTCTGATCCAAATAAATTTTATTTCCATCAATTTTTATAACTTTCCCTTCGAATTCTTTCAAATATGAATCCAATTGAAATAACAGTTTAGTTGCCATTTTCTTACCTCTATTCTTTAGCTAAAAATAAAAAATAAAAATCTTTATAAAGCCGCCGGCGGGACTTGAACCCGCGACCGCTGGCTTTCTCAGCGATTTCGGTTTATTTTACATACGAGGCCAGCGCTCTACCTACTGAGCTACGGCGGCCCGTTATGATTTGATTTATTGATCCCTTTAATTTTTTACTATGCCTCTTTCTTAATTAGAAAAATAATTACAATGTAGAACAAAGTTTTGTATCCCACCAGGTGTTCATTAATATTAATGTTTATAAAAAGTTTGACTAATCATTAATAGATTTAAATCTTTTCTTATCTATTAAGTTTGGTGCAGAAGTATGATTGATTATTCAAGTAGGATATCTTATAGATCACAATCATTAAGGCCTTCAGAAATCAGAGAAATTCTTTCTTTAACAGAAGGGAAAAACATAATAAGCCTAGCTGGTGGTTTACCAGGCCCTGAAGTTTTTCCAAAACAGCAACTAGCAGATATTGCAAAAAGAGTATTAGAAGATTTAGGAGAAGAGGCGTTACAATACTCCCCCACTCTTGGAGTTACTCCTTTTAGAAATGCTATAATGTCTTTTGCATCATCAAAAGGAATTAAAGTAAATGAAGACGATAGAGTTGCAGTTACAACAGGAAGCCAAGAGGCGATATATTTAATAGGGCTTTCATTAATAGACCCCGGGGATAATATAATAGTAGAAGCACCAACTTATCTTGCAGCATTAAATGCATTTAGGTTTTTTGGTGCAAACTTCATTTCAATACCTTTAGATGAAGATGGTATGAAAGTAGAAATGATAGAAAATGAAATTAAAAAAGGTATAGAATCAGGTAAAAAAATTAAAGCAATCTATACAGTTGCAACAAGTCATAATCCCACAGGAGTTATAATGAATGATGAAAGGAGGAAACATTTAATAGAAATAGCAAATAAATATGATTTGCTAATAATTGAAGATGATCCATATGGTTTCTTTGTGTTTGATACAGATAAGAGATTTACTAGCCTTAAGACGTTAGATACTGAAGGTAGAGTAATCTACATGGGTACATTTAGTAAAATACTTGCACCAGGATTAAGGCTAGGATATATGATAGCTCCTAGACAGTTCACAAGAACTGTAGAGCTAGGAAAACAAATAGTTGATCTACATTCTTCAACTCTTTCTCAATTTATTGCAATGTATGCAATAAAGGAAGGGGTTGTTGATGAAACAATAGAGAATGCAAGAAAAGTTTATAGAAAGAAAAGAGATGTATTAATAGAGGCATTAGAAGAATACATGCCAAAAGGTTCTGAATGGTATAAACCTAAGGGAGGTTTGTTTGCATTTGTTTATTTACCAAAAGGTGTTGATACAACAGAAATGCTACCAACTGCTATAAACAAAGGTGTTGCATATGTTCCAGGTAGAAACTTCTTTGCAGATGGTAGTGGTGGAAATGCTATGAGGATTAACTTTAGTTATCCAAGCATTGACAAACTAAGGGAAGGAATTAAAATAATTGGGGAAACTGCTAAAGAAATGATGAAATAATGGTTCCCTGCTCCAGACTATCATCATTTTTCAGATAGCTTAGACGGACATCCCTGATTTTCTTTTATTCCCTAGCTTTTATATTTGATTCTCGTGGGAAATTGATAGGAAAATTTAAATATGGGACTATAAAAGATAAATCTGGGGAGATGTGATGGAATACCAATACTAATTAAGGAAAGAAGTGTTATTCTAGTCTTCTTCTCAGAAATTATGTTATCTTTTATATTGGGTGATTCTAATGGAAGATGAAACAATAAAAGAAATTAAAATTTTAAGAGAAAAAATAAATGAATTAGACGATCAAATAATAAACCTATTAAATGTAAGAATTTCAATTTGCAAAGAAATAGGGAAAATTAAGAGAAAAAACAGAATTAATATAGAAGATAAAGAAAGAGAAAATGAAATATTACAAAAAGCAGGCAATTTTAAAGACATTTACATTGAAATAATAGAGACTTGCAAGAAAACACAAGGGGATATTTATGTTTGATATTTATGAATTTTTCAGCGAACTTAGCAAAAATAACGTAAAAATAAGGATGGATGCAGGAGATCCAGATATAAAGCCAAATGAAATTATAATCAAGGAATTAATTAACAATATAAGAGACCTTGGTTATGCCCCATATAAAGGTTTAGACGAATTAAGGGAAATTATAGCTGATTATCACAAGGTTGATATAAACAATGTAATAATAACCCCCGGATCTAAGGCTGCCATCTCTTCACTTATTTTGTTTTCAGATAAAGTTAATTTGATATCACCCTATTGGTCTGGTTATGAATTCTCAGCAAATCTATTTAACAAAAAAATTTTTGTTATAAAAACAAATCTAGAAGAAAATTGGGCCCCAAACTTTGATAACATAGAAAGGGATTCAACTCTAATAATAAATTATCCCAATAATCCTACGGGAAAAATTATAAATAATAATGAAATAAAAAAATTAATAGATATATCTATGGATAGGAATGTAAAAATAATTTCCGATGAAGCTTATAGAGATATATTATTTGAAGGACCAAAGTTCAAAATTACTGATTATATTATAGAAAATTCTGTCTCAATATTTAGCTTTTCAAAAACTTTTTCCCTACCAGGATTAAGGCTCGGATATGCTGTTGGAGACAAAAATCTAATAAATAAAATGGGAGAGTTTATTAAGGCCAATATAACTTCCGTTCCAAAATTTTCACAAAAGGCCGCAATAAAAGCAATTGAGAATTGGGATAATATAGCAAGCTATGTAAAAAATATTTATTATAACAGACTAGAAATTTTTTTAAATAACATAGATAAGAAAAAGTTCGATTATATGAAACCTTCTGGAACATTTTATGTATTCTTAAGGCTTAGAGAAAATGTTTCAGGAACAAAATTAGCATATGCTTTAGCGAGGAAAGGACTAGGCATTTTCCCTGGAGAAGCTTTTGGAGAAGATTACACAAATTTCATTAGGGTTTCATTAACAACGAATGAGAAAAACATAAAGGAAGCAACAAAATTAATTAATGAAACAGTTGATGAAATTATGAGATGAAAGCAATGAGAGTTGGAATAATAGGATATGGTAAAATGGGCCAAGTTTTTTCAAATTTATTTCAAAAACATGGTTACAATGTTATAATATATGATACGAAATTAAAACATGAAAAATTTAAAAATTTTATTAAAAAAAGCGATTACATAATGATATCAGTTTCTCCTAATAATTTGAAAAGGGTAATTAATAGACTTATAAACATTTCTAAGCTGGGATATTTGGATGGAAAACTTATATTTGATATATCTACATTTAAAGATGATATAATTCATTATTATAGCAAGTTTTCAGATAAAGTTATGATAGGTAGCATACATCCTTTATTTGGGCCAGGAATTAAAGATCCAAGCAAGCATTATATTGCAATAATTCCTTTAAAAGAAAATGATGGTTCAAAGATTTTGGAAGATATTTTTTCAAATATGGGCTTTAAAGTATTTTATGTAAACTATAAAACTCATGATGAATTAATTAGCATAACTATTGGTCTATCTTATATTATAGGTATATCAATAAATAAAATGTTAAACAGTTATGATAAAAAAATGATAGAAAACTTATCAGGAACCACATTTAAATATTTAAAGAATCATTACTTATCCATATATAATGATATACCAGATTTTGCAAATTACATATTAAGCAATAAAAGGGTTAAAAATACTTTAAAAAATTATATAAATGTTTTAAAAGAATTGGAGAAAAATAAAGAAGATGTTTTAAAAGAATTGGAGAAAAATAAAAATGATATTGAGATAAGAAATGCTTATAATTCTCTTTATGATTGCATTGAAAAATATTAATTATATTTATTATATAAGAATTGAGGCAGTGAAGAAGCTTGAAAGGATTGATAAAAGATGAAATACCCACGCAGGTCTGAGCCCAAAATTTTTTTAACTTCCAAATTTCATAAAAAATAGGGATAATAATTGTCTTTAACAAAGATTGGTATCAAAGGACTCGATGAAATTTTCAGCAAAATATACAGAGGCTCAATAATATTAATAGCAGGAAATCCAGGAACAGGTAAAACAACTCTTGGATCTAAATTTCTTTATGAAGGTTTAAAAAATGATGAAAATTCAATTTATTTAAATTTTACAGAAACAAAAAAGGATTTTTATAGGAACATGTTAAATTTAGGAATAGATTTTGAATATTATGAAAAACAAGGTAAATTTAAATATATTGAAGCAATAACAATTACAGATATTAATGCATTATCTGACTTATTGCAAGAATTGCTAGATTTAATTGATAAAATGAATGCAAAAAGGTTGGTTATAGATTCAATTAGCGCTATAATGCAATTGGGTGAACAAAATTTAGGTAAAATAAGGGAATTATTACATAACTTCTTTTATTTAGGCCCTAAATTAAAAGAAGTTACAACATTTTTGATTGCTGAATTACCATATGGTAAGAAAAGCGTTGGATATGGTGTTGAGGAATTCATTGTTGATGGTGTTATTATTTTAAAAATTAAAATTGTTAAGAGAAAAATCATTAGATTAATGGAAATAAGGAAGATGAGGGGGAATGAAATAAGCATTGGAGAAGTACCATTTGTAATAGCTCCTGATGAAGGAATCGCAATTATTAAGCCAGAAAGTCCATTTGGAATGCCTTCAGCAGTTAATCCTGAAGGCATAATAGAATTGAAATTTAAGGATAGCAATTATAAATTAGAATTTCAAAAAGGATCTCAAACCCTATTTGTTATACATCCTAGCATAGATCCTTTAATATTATTAACAGCTTTAGGGGTTGATATAATAATTTCAGAAAAGCGTAAAGTATTTTATAGATCATATTTGCATGGAGAGAACACAATAAGGGATAGGTTTAAAATATGTGTAAATAATTTATTTTCTCAAGAAAAAGCAAATGAAATTTTTGATTTAGTTAAAACTTTTTCAATTAACCCAACTCGTTATTCAATAGATGAACTATATTATATGATCAGCAAAATGGAATCTGAGATAAAAGCAGATACTGTAGTTGTTGAAGGGCTTGAGACATTATATGATTTATCAGATAAAAGGGGATTCATTAATGCGCAATATAATAGTTTGATAAAAATGGCAGTTAATGGAATAACAGGCTTTTACTCTACTAAAGGTGTTAAAGAGGAAATAAACCAATTACCATTAATTAACTTCTATGATAACATAATATATGCAGAGCCTATATCTACACCTAATGGAAGATTTGTTAAAATAACACCTATAAGATTAATTTTAAAGGTAAACCCATATTTTGAGATTTTGTTAAATGCTGATAATATAGAAAAATGTACAAATTTATAAAAATTGTTATTGATTTAATAGTTTTCCCTTATATAATATAATTAGCCCGCAGCCTTTTGCCCGGCGGCGCTGTACCAACAGGGAAGTATTTCCCGGGATGAAGATACAGCCTCAGGCTGCGGGTGCAATTTATTTAGAAAGTCATATAGGATTATTTAGTAACACCGTAGCGTAAGTGTTAAATACCCTGCTATAGCTATAAGAATAAATGCGACTCAGCGAAAACTGAGTCGGTGAGCAATTAAGGATGGAGATCTAAGCAAACCCTAAGAAAGGTATCTTAGGGAAGCTTTGATCTGACAAGGGTTTTGGTCAGCAGGGACCACGAAGAGCTAAGGTGCTCCATCGCCTACGGTCCCTTGCGACCGTAACTCCGGTTGATCCTGCCGGACCTGACTGCTATTGGGGTAAGGCTAAGCCATGGGAGCCGGACGCCCTATCGCTATAGGGCGTGACGCACGGCTGAGTAACACGTGGCTAACCTACCCTCGGGACTGGGATAACTCCGGGAAACTGGAGCTAAACCCGGATAGGTGAGGAGTCCTGGAATGGTTCTTCACCGAAATAGACCTTAGGGGGTTACCGTCTAAGGTCTGCCCGAGGATGGGGCCACGGCCCATCATGGTAGTTGGTGGGGTAATGGCCCACCAAGCCTACGACGGGTAGGGGCCCTGGGAGGGGGAGCCCCCAGATGGACCCTGAGACAAGGGTCCAGGCCCTACGGGGCGCACCAGGCGCGAAACCTCTGCAATGCGGGCAACCGTGACAGGGTTACCCCAAGTGCTCCCGTTAAGGGAGCTTTTCCTCGCTGTAAGGAGGCGAGGGAATAAGCGGGGGGCAAGACTGGTGTCAGCCGCCGCGGTAATACCAGCCCCGCGAGTGGTCAGGACGATTACTGGGCCTAAAGCGCCCGTAGCCGGTCTAGCAAGTCCTCTCTGAAAGCTCCGGGCCTAACCCGGAGAGTGGAGAGGATACTGCTAGGCTAGGGGGCGGGAAAGGCCGGGGGTACTCCTAGGGTAGGGGCGAAATCCGATAATCCTAGGAGGACCACCAGTGGCGAAGGCGCCCGGCTGGAACGCGCCCGACGGTGAGGGGCGAAAGCTGGGGGAGCGAACCGGATTAGATACCCGGGTAGTCCCAGCTGTAAACGATGCAGGCTAGGTGTTAGATGGGCGTTAGGGTCCATCTAGTGCCGCAGGGAAGCCGTTAAGCCTGCCGCCTGGGGAGTACGGCCGCAAGGCTGAAACTTAAAGGAATTGGCGGGGGGGCACACAAGGGGTGGAGCCTGCGGCTCAATTGGAGTCAACGCCGGGAACCTCCACCGGGAGCGACAGCAGAATGAAGGCCAGGCTAATGACCTTGCCAGACGCGCTGAGGGGAGGTGCACGGCCGTCGCCAGCTCGTGCTGTGAAGTGTCCTGTTAAGTCAGGCAACGAGCGAGACCCTCGCCCTTAGTTGCCATCACATAGGAGACTATGGGGGCACACTAAGGGGACTGCCGCCGCTAAGGCGGAGGAAGGGGAGGGCCACGGCAGGTCAGCATGCCCCTAAACTCCCGGGCTGCACGCGGGCTACAATGGTGGGGACAGCGGGTTCCGACCCACGAAAGGGGAAGGCAATCCCTGAAACCCCACCGTAGTTGGGATTGAGGGCTGCAACTCGCCCTCATGAACCTGGAATCCCTAGTAACCGCGCGTCATCATCGCGCGGTGAATACGTCCCTGCCCCTTGTACACACTGCCCGTCGCTCCATCCGAGAGAGGGGAAGGTGAGGCCCCTTCCCATAGGGAAGAGGTCGAACCTTCCCCTCTCGAGGAGGGAGAAGTCGTAACAAGGTAGCCGTAGGGGAACCTGCGGCTGGATCACCTCCTTTGCGGCGATAAGCACCTTAGCACGTGAAAGTCTCTGCTGATCAAAACCCTTTGCCATATGCAACTCACAAGATAATCTTGTGAGTGAAGGGCGTTAGGAGGTTCATTGAACTTCCAATGAGCGCCACCCTGTAAAACCTGGCTGGTTGGATGTCCAAATCCACATCCAGCCTGCCCAGGGGTACCAACTAGTTACCAACCCTAGGCCCTGCGGCGACTACGCCGCCTGGCGGATGGCTTGGCTCGGGTGCCGAAGAAGGGCGCGGCAAGCGGCGATATTCCTGGGGGAGGCGCAAGCAGCCTTAGAACCCAGGGATCCCGAATGGGACTTCCTACATGGAGTTAACAGCTCCATGTGTCCCGTAAGGGACGGGAACTCCCCGAACGGAAACATCTTAGTAGGGGAAGGAAGAGAAATCAATCGAGATCCCCTTAGTAGGGGCGACCGAAAGGGGGAGAGCCCAAACCAATTCCCTACAGGACAACTGTGGGGAGATGAGGGGTCACCGCCTCCATAGCTGGGTTCAAAGCCCAGCAGGCCTAGGCATGATAGCCGAATGACCTGGAAAGGTCAGCCGTAGAGGGTGATAGCCCCGTAGGTGAAATCATGCAGGCCTGCGCTATGGAGGAGAGTACTACGGCTCGGTTTTGCCGTAGGAAGGTGGGGGGCACCAACCTCCAAGGCTAAACACAACCCGAGACCGATAGCGTACTTAGTACCGTGAGGGAAAGCTGAAAAGAACCCCTTGTCGGGGGGTTAAAAGAGCCTGAAACCAGGCGGTTACAAAGGGTATGGCTCTAAAGGGATGAAGGGTCCGAAGGAAACCTGGGCGACCAGGAAGTACGAGGATTCCCAACCGGAGTCATACCTTCCGTCTTGAAACACGGGCCGGGGAGTTTACGGTCGTGGCAAGCCTAAAGGGATTAACCCTGAAGGCGGAGGGAAACCGATATGCCCGCAGCCAGCTTTGCTGGTAAGGGGCAAGGTCTTAACGGGCCTGTAGTCACGGCCGTAAAACCCGAAACCGAGCGATCTAGGCGGGGGCAGGGCGAAGCCGGGGGAAACCCCGGTGGAGGCCCGAAAGGGTTCTGACGTGCAAATCGTTCCCATGACCTCTGCCTAGGGGTAAAAGGCCAATCTAGCTCGGTGATAGCTGGTTCCTGCCGAAGTGTGTCGCAGCACAGCCCCGCTGGAGGCAAGCTGTGGGGTAGAGCTACGGATTGGGTGAGCAGAGGGCGAAAGCCCTCGCAGCCCAGTCAAACTCCGAACCTGCAGCTACCGAAGAAGGCGGGAGTGGGGTTCCTCGGCATAAGGCTGAGGGCCGAGAGGGGCTCAACCCGGACCAAGGTTAAGGCCCCTAAGTGCCGGCTAAGTGCTAAGGGAAAAGGCGTCCCTTGCCTAAGACAGCGGGGAGGTGGGCCCAACAGCAGCCATCCTCTAAGGAGTGCGTAACAGCTCACCCGCCGAGGCAAGGGGCCCTGAAGATTAGTCGGGGCTTAAGCCGGCCGCCGAGACCTTGGATTACCCTCATTATGAGGGTATATAGTAGGCAGGCGTCGGGATGGCGCAGAAGTAGGGCCGTGAGGTCCTATGGAGCCGTTCCGAGTGCTGATCCCGGCGGTAGTAGCAGCGAAGCGGGGTGGGAATCCCCGCCGCCGTAAGGGCCAGGGTTCCCCGGCAACGATCGTCGGCCGGGGGTTAGCCGGTCCTAACCGGATGCGTAACTCGACATCCGGGAAAGGGAAACGGGTTAATATTCCCGTGCCGTGGGGGTACGTTTCGGGGCAACCCAAGGCCTAGCTTCCGACGTCTTAGGGTAGGCGGACTGGAGGCCTCCTTAAGGGGGCGATCCAGCTAACTTCTTAAGGCCGGGAAGTGCTGTAATAGCGAGAACCGGCTGAAGGAAGGAATGGCCTGCGTTAGCGGGTTCCGCTGAGCCCCAGGACCCATGAAAAGGAAGCTAGGAAGGATCCTCCACGACCGTACCGAGAACCGACACAGGTGCCCCTGGGTGAGGAGCCCAAGGCGTAGGGGGGTTAACCTAGGCTAGGGAACTCGGCAAACTAGCCCCATAACTTCGGGATAAGGGGTGCCTGCGATTCTTAGCTGAAACTAGGAATCGCAGGTCGCAGTAACAAGGGGGACCTGACTGTTTAACAAAAACATAGCTCCCCGCTAGCCCGAAAGGGTTTGTACGGGGGGTGAATCCTGGCCACTGGTGGTAGGTGAAACCCGGGTTCAACCGGGCGAAGCCCCACTGAAGGCCGGGGGTAACCCTGACCCTCTTAAGGTAGCCAAATGCCTTGTCGGGTAAGTTCCGACGCGCATGAACGGATCAACGAGGTCCCCGCTGTCCCGGCCTGGGGCCCCGCGAACACGCTGAGCGGGTGCATAGTCCCGCAACCTCCTGCAGGGCGAGAAGACCCCGTGGAGCTTCACCGCAGCCTGACGCTGACTCTCGAGCGGAGCCGCGTAGTGTAGGTGGGAGCCATTGAGTTACCTCCTTCGGGAGGTAATGAGGCGACAATGAAACACCACCCGTCTCTGCTTGAGGGCCTAACCCGAAAGGGGACAACGTTAGGTGGGCGGTTCGGCTGGGGCGGCACGCCTGCGAAAAAGTAACACAGGCGCCCAAAGGTCGGCTCAGGTGGGTCAGAAACCCGCCGTAGAGCGTAAGGGCAAAAGCCGGCCTGACCGGATCCTTGATGGCAAGGGATCCGGACGGGAAACCGCGGCCTAGCGCACGCTCGTGCCCCTCTTGGTGGGGGCCGGGCACGACGGAAAAGTTACCCCGGGGATAACAGAGTCGTCGCGGGCGAGAGCTCCTATCGACCCCGCGGTTTGCTTCATCGATGTCGGCTTTTCCCATCCTGGGAGTGCAGCAGCTTCCAAGGGTGGGGCTGCCCGCCCATTAAAGGGGAACGTGAGCTGGGTTCAGACCGTCGTGAGACAGGTCGGTCTCTACCCGCAGGAGGTGCAGGCCGTCTGAGGGGGAGGTACCCCTAGTACGAGAGGAACGGGGTGCCGTGGCCTCTAGTGTACCGGTTGTCCTGAGGGGCAATGCCGGGCAGCCACGCCATAAGGGGTTATCGCTGAAGGCATCTAAGCGAGAACCCTTCCCCGAAAAGAGACGGCCATCTGCCTTCCAGTGAAAACTGGAGGACAGCGAGGGCTCCCGTAAAATACGGGTTTGATGGGGTGGGGGTGTAAGTCGCGAGGGCGAAAGCTCGAGCGATTCAGCCCGCCACTCCCAACAGCCCGAGGCTGCAGGTCAACCTTGGGCTGGTGCTAGTTGGCTCCTGGATGGGCTGGGTGTGGAGGATAAATCTGATCAGCAGGTAAAGGGTGGCGCTATTTATTATATTATCGAATTAAGGTAAGATTCCTTAGGTCTATTCATCGCTTCTTCATTAACTTTATAATCTCTTATCGCTGCTTTAATCATTATCCACGAAGAGAATGAAAATAGTTATTAAAATTATTATAATATTATCGATTACAATAGTAGCAATTTCTTCATTGTATCTAACTTATAATATAAGCAAACCAATAATAAGAGAAGTCAATGTTTCAGGTGAAGTTCATATCTGTAAAGATCCAACATTTATAACATTTTATAATAATAAGAGTATTTATACAGCAAGAGTTGTAAATACACGTTTAAGATAATGTTACAAAATAATCAATATTATAATATATCTATACAATGTAAAGAGGAAACATTATATATGTTTTTCAATATGTTTAATAATCCTGTTCATATAAAATCTAATAGAAAAACATATTTCCTAAATATAACAATACCCTAGATATAAAGCTTTTATAAAAAATTAAGTTATTCTTTCAAATCCTAATACATCCGCATAGTTACCTAAATCTAGAAGACCATGGCCAGAGAAGCTCATTAATACTGTTTTCACTTCTTTGTCTTTTTTCGCCTTCTCTGCAATCTCTTCTAAGATTGGCAACGCATGAGCTGTTTCCGGTGCAGGTATATAACCTTCTGTCTCTGCAAAAAGCTTTGCCCATTTAAATGTCTCTTCTTGGGTATAATCCCTTGCCTCCACAATACCCTTGTTCATCAATAAGCTCAGTGTTGGTGCAACGGCATGATATCTTAGTCCTCCTGCATATATTGGGGGTGGTACAAAATCGCTTCCTATACTATACATCTTTAGTTGAGGTAAAATCATTGCGGTATCTGGAAAATCATATTTATATACTCCTTTAGTCATCTTAGGTACCTCTGATGATCCTGATGCAATATATTTTCTTCTTATTTCTCCTTTTCTAAGCTCATCTCCTAAAAATGGATATGCCAATGCAGCATAGTTAGAACCTCCTCCAACAACCCCAATAATATAATCAGGATCTTCTCCTATTTCTTCCATCTGAACCTTAGCTTCCATACCTGCTATAGTTTTAAACATTATATCTGAATTTACAACACTTCCCACAACATACTTACCTCCATTATCCATAGCATATTTAACTGCTTCACTTATTGCAATTCCTAATGATCCAGGATGATTAGGATCTTTTGTTAAAAGCTGCCTTCCAAAGTCTGTGAGATTTGATGGACTTGGATTTACATTTGCTCCATACATCATCATCAAATATTTCCTATAAGGCTTAGCATAATAGCTTGTTCTAACCATAAATACATATGCCTTAATTTTAAATAATGCAGCCGCTAAAGAAACAGCAGAACCCCATTGGCCCGCACCAGTTTCTGTTGAAACGAATTTAGCATTATCCATCTTAGCATAATAAACGTGAGCTATAGCGCTATTTATCTTATGAGATCCAGTATATGTATAGCTTTCCATTTTCATATATATCTTTATCATGTTATTAAATTTCTCTTCTAATCTCCTAGCCCTAATAATAGGTGTTGGCCTTCCTACCTGCAAATACCTTTCTAATACCTCATCAGGTATTCTTATTAACCTTTCTTGAGAAAATTCATAATTTAATACATTTGATGGTAAAACAGTTTTTAATGTTTCAAAAGATTTTCCTGTTGCATCTATTGGTTCAGGAAGCTTTTCAGGAAGATCAGGCAATATATTATACCAATATTCAGGAATTCTATCTTGAGGAAGATCGAACCTCACCAAATCCTTTACCACAAAGGTTGATCACCAATCCTTTCTTATCTAATCAAGTTTAAAAATTTTAATCCAAAATAAGGCATATATTTATAAATTTAAGATAAATATTTTTTTATAGGTGAGTAATATGAACGAAGATTTTGTTGTAAAAGTTACATCTGATTTAATAAAAATTAATTCTCAAAACCCTCCAGGCCATACAAATGAAGTTGTAAATTACATTAAAGATCTCTTATCAATTCATGGAATAAAATATGAAATCCATGAATTTGAAGCGAATAAACCAAATCTAATCGCAAAGATAGGTAATGGCTCACCAACGCTTATATTAAATGGCCATATGGATGTAGTTCCCCCAGGGGATGAAAGTAAATGGATTTACCCACCTTTTTCAGGAAAAATTGTTGATGATAAAATATTTGGAAGAGGAGCAACAGATATGAAAGGAGGCCTAGCAACAATATTAGTTTCTACATTAGAATTGTCAGATCTTATAGAAAAGAATAATGGCTCATTAGTTTTCATCGCCTCTGCAGATGAAGAAGTTGGAGGGCATGCTGGCATGCAAGGTTTAGTTGAAAACAACTTAATAAAAGGTGATGCAGCCCTTATAGCAGAGCCTTCAGGTTATAATAGGGTTTCAATTGGAGAAAAAGGCCTTTGCCAAACAAAGATTGTAACAAGAGGATTACCATCTCATGGGAGTATGCCTATACTTGGGGATAATGCAATATTAAAGATGTATAAGGCCATAAATTTAGTTAAAGAAGGAGTTGAGGAGCTTAATTCTAAAATTGTAATTCCTGAAGATGTTAGCATAGCAATAAAAGAAACTGCTAATACTTATGAAACAATTATAAAAGAAAAGAAATTAAATTTATCTGTTGCTGATATAGAAAATCAAATAAAAACAATATCATTCAATCCTGGAGTAATAAGGGGAGGAACTAAAATTAATGTTGTACCAGATTATTGTGAGTTGGAATTAGATATGAGAATTCCTCCTGGTTGTTTATGTGAAAATGTTAGGAATTACATAAAAAATAAACTAAACAATGTTGCGGAAATATATCCTATAGATACTAGCAATGCAAATTTCACTTCTCTAAATGAAAAAATAGTGAAAACAGCTTTAAATTCAATTGAAAAAATTTTGGGGAAAAATGCTGATCTACATATAGAAACTGGTGCAACCGATGGAAGATATTTAAGAAACATAGGGATACCAACAATAATTTATGGGCCAGGAGAGCTATTTTTAGCCCATGCATATAATGAATATGTTAAAATAAATGATTTAAAGATGGCTTTAAGAATAACTGAAGATATAATTAAAGAATATCTTAACTTAAAAACTAGATAAAAACAATTTTTATGTAGAAAGGTTTTTATACTAATAAATAACTTATAATATTGGTGAATAAATATGATAGATGTTGGAGTACAAGCACCTGAATTTAAATCGAGAGCTTATTTCCCTGCAGAGAATAAGGTTAAAGAAATCAAACTAAGCGATTATAAAGGCAAATGGGTTATATTAACATTCCACCCAGGAGACTTTACATTTGTATGCGCTACTGATTTAGAGGCATTTCAAGCATATTATGAGAAGTTCAAAGAAAACAATGCAGAAGTTTTAGGAATAAGCACCGATTCAGTATATTCACATAAAGTTTGGGTAGAAACAAGCCCAAGGGTTAAAAATGTAAAATTCCCATTAGTTGATGATATTAAAAAAGAAATATCAACCGCTTATGGATTCCTTAACCCTAACAGCGGTATGACGAGAAGAGGAACTGTAATAATAAATCCAGAAGGCATAGTTGAATATGTTTCAGTATTTAATGATAGACTTGGAAAAGATGTTCCCCATATCTACAACGCATTCATTAATCTGAAATACTTATACGAACACCCAGCGAAACCAGAAGAGTTTGACATAATTGCTGCTAACAAGGGAGAAGGATTCCAGACAATAAGGATAAGGATACCCGATAGTATAGGCAAATTGTAACCCATTTTTATATTTTATATATAAGGATATAATTCCTTTTCTTTTTAACTTACTTATTGGTGTCAGAATTGAGCTTTAGAATTAAAAATGAGGAATTTAAAGAAAAATCATCAAAAAACGCAGCATATGACTATAAAGAACAAGCACAGAGAATGAGGGCCTTGCAAGATGAACAAAGAAAAGTAGTAGAAAAAATGAAAAAAATACCTTATAAAATAGCTATATTAAGCAGCAAAGGAGGAGTAGGTAAATCTTTTGTTACCTCTAATCTCGCAATAGCATTAAGCTCTTTGGGAAAAAATGTTGCAGTATTAGATGCAGATTTTCATGGACCTAGTATACCTAAAATGCTTGGGATAGAATTATCAAAAGGCTTATTAGCTAGAGATGATGGATCAATAATACCAGCAGTTAGCAGGCATGGAGTTAAAGTAGTTTCTGTAGGATTAATGCTACCAACAGAGGATACCCCAGTTATTTGGAGAGGATCAATAAAAACAACTGCAATTAGGCAATTATTAGCATATACTGATTGGGAAGGTATTGAATACCTATTAATAGACCTACCCCCAGGAACTGGAGATGAGCAATTAACTATTGCACAAATAATTCCAAATCTAACAGGTTTCCTTATGGTAACAATACCTAGCGAAATATCAAAATATGTTGTTAAGAAAGCTGCTAACTTTGCTCAAAAAATAAATGTACCAATTCTAGGAATAATAGAAAATATGAGCTACTTCAAATGCGACGATGGAAAAATATATTATATATTTGGTAAAGGTGCAGCAGAAGAAATATCTAAAGAATATAACATAACATTTTTAGGAAAAATACCTATTGATCCAAAAATAAGGGAAAGCAACGATAACGGTATTGCATTCTTCATAGATTATCCAGAACTTGAAGCATCTAAGATTTTTATGGATATATCTAAAAAATTCTTAGAAGTCTTAGAGAAGGCAAACAAGAAAGAAGAAAACAATTTGCAAAAATAATGCAAAATTTACAATAGACCGAATTTTGTTGCAATATCTGCTGCTTTATATTCTTTTGATAATTTTACATATGCCTTCTTTTCCCCTTTTGGCGTAATTAGCGTATTAACTGATTCAACTTTAACGTTATATAAAGATTCTATTGCTTCCTTTATTTTTTGCTTATTTGCATCCCTTGATACAATAAATGTTAAAGTATTGCTTTCTTCCATTAATCTAGATGCCTTTTCACTCATAACTATTCTTAAAATAACTTCCATTTCACTCACCCAAACTAAACCTCTTACTTAATGCATTTAATGCTTCAGTAGTTATAACAGTTAATCTTCCAGGTACTCCTCCTGGAGATAAATGTGTTACACTAACTAGGTTTGGTTCTATTACATCTACCCCTGGCATATTCGTTACTGATCTAGCAAAAGGTGAATTATGATTTTCTACAATAAATAATATGCTATTAACATTTTTATATGTCCTTCCCCTCATCTTCCCCTTTCCTGATCTTACCCTTATCCTTTCTGCTGCTCTTTCTATATCTTTATAAATACCTATTTTGCCCAATATTTCTCTAGCCTCTTTTGCCTTCTTAATTTCATTTAATATATCAGAATTTATAATAATTGGAACGGTCTTTGAATCAAATTCATGACCTCTTTCCTTAACCAAATCAGGTATTGCAGTTGCAGCCAAAGAACTCATTATAGCTAAAGTCCTTTCTTTTTTGTTTATTTCTTCATGTATTTTTTCATCTAATCTTGGCGGAAATGCTGCCCTTCCCTTTCTAACCATAGGAACAAATGCTGCCCTCATCCCTCCTTTTATTCTAGGTACCCTTGCAACTCCATGGCCAATTCCAAGGCTTTTAGCCGTAGTTCTCTTCCCTGCCATAGGGTCTCTAGCCTTTGGTTGGATTGATGCAGTAAATTCACTTAAAAATGCCCTTAATATTAAATCCCTTCTTATTGGGATCCTGAATACATCTGGTAGCTCTATTTCTCCTTCTTCTTCTCCCTTTGAATTATATTTAATTACTGAAACCTTAGGAGATAAATAAAATAACATTGATGAACTTATGCTTACCATGTTTACACACCCTGTTTACTAGATAAACTAATATAAGTGATTTGAGGCTTCTTTATGCCCATTGATAAATACCATACAGGAGGCCTTATTGGGTACCTTAATACTATTGGTCTTTTGACTACACCCGGTATTGAACCTTCAAGCATTATATATGAACTTTTAACTATTCCATAGTTGATAAATCCTCCAGCAGGTGTTACCTTATATCCTTCATCGCCTATATCTAATATCCTCTTATTATAATCTGTTCTTCTGTGAAAACCTAATTGACCTGGTGATGGGTTTTCCCACCAAGTTCCTAAGCCATGACTCCTTGCTCCAATCTTTCTACTTCCTTTTCTATGCTTTGTCCATCTTGGCAATTGCTTTGCTCCAGCTCTTTTTATAACACCTTGCCAACCCTTACCCTTTGATACTGCTAATACATCTATTACTTGGCCTGGTTGAAAAACGTCTTTTACAGTTACTTGTTGACCCAATTTATTTATTGCGAAATCTAATGCTTTCTTTACATCATTTGATGGTGCATTAACCTTAACTTCAATTACATCAGGTTTTTTCTTGCTTAATCCTCCAGTTAACTTTGGTTGTGAAGCTATCAAAACCCTTATTTCCTTTAATTCATTTGCACTCTTTTGTAATTCTTTTATTGAACCCTCTGTATCAAATTCTCCTAAAGTGCTTATCCTTCTCTCTAATTCCAAGTCGTTAGGTATTTTACTCCAAGCTTCTGTTAGGGGATACAAACCTTTGTTTAGATCGAATGCATATCCTCTAACTGCTAATACATAAACAGGAGGCGTTTCAACTATTGTTACTGGTCTCATAACTTCTTTTCCATACGTTGGTAATCCTTGTCTATTCTCTATAATAAATACATGAGTCATTCCAACCTTATATCCTATAAATCCTAATAATTTAGGTTCTTGAATTGATAGTGTTGGCCATGATTTTATTCTGGGTACAAATTCCACTGCCCTTTGTCTTGGATAAAATCCTAAGCTACCTCGACGTGCTGCTGACTTTTTACGATGCCCCATCTCTAGCACCTTTTCAATCTTGCAGGGATCTGGTTAGTTTATAAAGCTTTACTTAAAATTAGAAATAAATTTCAATTAACTATAGCAATAAAATACCATGAGACTCTCTCAGCCCTTTGTAACGCCTATGGGTCTCATTCTAGCAACAAGTTTTGCTATCCCTACAGCTGCAGCCGTTTCTGCTACATTATCAACATTTTTATATGCTTCTGGCATCTCTTCAATTACTGTCGCTACATTACTTGCCTTTAGATAAATTCCTTTTTTGTTTAATTCATCAACAACTTCTTTATAAGATCTTTCCCTCTTAGCAGATGATCTACTCATCCATCTACCTGCACCATGAGGTGCTGTAAACCAAGATTTAACCCCGGTTTCAACTCCAGCCAAAATATAACTTGCTGTTCCCATGCTACCAGGAATTAAAACTGGTTGACCATAATCTCTGTATTTTGACGGTATTTCTTTATTCCCTGGAGGAAATGCTCTTGTTGCACCTTTTCTATGAACAACAACTTTTTTCCTTTTACCATCTATATCATATTCCTCAATCTTAGCTATATTATGAGCAACGTCATATACTAAATCCATACCTAGATTTTCTGGATCAGTCTTAAATACTTGAGCAAAACTTTCTCTTGTCCAATGCATTATAATTTGCCTATTTGCCCATGCATAATTAGCTGCGGACGCCATAGCTCTTACATAATCTTGAGCCTCTGGAGAATTGTAAGGTATACTTGCAAGTTCTCTATCAGGAGGAATTGTATTATATCTTCTCATAGCCCTTTCCATTATTTGCAAATAATCGCTTGCTACCTGATGCCCTAAACCTCTACTACCTGTATGGATCATTATTGTAACTTGATTTTCAAAAATACCAAATGCCTTTGCAAGCTTTTCATCAAATACCTTATCAACATATTGTACTTCCAGAAAATGATTACCGCTTCCTAAAGTACCTAATTCATTAGATCCTCTTTTTCTTGCTGCATTGCTTACTTTAGATGCATCTGCTAATTTCCATGCTCCATTTTCTTCTATAAAATCTATATCCTTTTCCCAACCATACCCTTTTTCAACAGCCCATTTTGCTCCATAATTTAATATGTTATCTAATTCAGCATTTGTCAACTTTAATTTACCAGTACTTCCCAAACCGCTTGGAACATTATCATAAATTATGTTTATGAGATCTTTTATCTTAGGCAAAACATCTTTTAAACTTAAACTTGTTCTTATTAGTCTAACACCACAATTTATATCATAACCTACCCCTCCCGGACTTATAACACCATTTTCATCTATAGCCATAGCGGCAACTCCTCCTATTGGAAATCCGTAACCTTGATGGCCATCAGGCATAACTAAACTATACTTTTGTATTCCTTGCAAGCATGCTACATTAATTGATTGATTTAATGTCATATCCTGCTTCATTTTTTCTATCAAAACATCGTCTGCATAAATTATAGAAGGAACCTTCATGCATCCTGTTTTCTCTATCATCCATGTATGATCTCCAATTTTTTTGGGCTCTATTCCTGGCAATTTTATTCACCAATTTCAAAGTATTATATAAAGGTTTAGAATATTATTTCTGTTTTATATATTATAAAAATTATATTAAAAGAAAACAATTTAATAAACCTAGTTCTCACTAAATTTTATGGGCCCGGTTAAATTCATGGCCCGGATAGCTCAGCTGGTTAGAGCGCTCGGCTGTGGACCGAGAAGTCCCGGGTTCGAATCCCGGTCCGGGCCCTCTAATGGAACACTTCATAATAAACTTATCTTATTTATCTGCTGGACGGTAAGCTTAAAGGGTTTGATTGCAATTTATAGTATGATTAAAATGATGGGAGAAATAATAAATAATGCGATTGTTAAAGTTGTGATAGAAATAGAAGATCTTTATTTTAAAATACCGTATTCCATAGAAGATAAATCTATGGAAGATGCATTATATGAGCTTTCTTCTCTTTTAGAATATAATAAACAAAAAGAATTCATAAAAAGACCTTATAGTGGTATAAATTATGAAGCCAAATTGCTATCAGATTTAAGCAGAGCATTAAGGATTAGAATGGAGATGATGAAAACAGTTAACGTTTCTGGTATTGAATACTTCAGCAAAAGATTGGAAGAGTTTTTAGAAAAAATGAGGTTATCATTAGGCTATAACCCTCATATACCTTTAATATATAACGATAAAACTAGGTCAAATATTAAGATATAATCAAGATATAAATTTTATTTTTATAATATAATAAACGCCAACCAATGAAGCAAATAAGAGGGTCGACTGATATATGATGATAGTTGGAACTGCAGAGGTTGGTGTTTAATTTGAATATTGGTATTATAGGAGTTGGAAATGTTGGAAAAAGAGCTGCTTATTTATTAAAAAATGAAGGATTCAATGTAACGCTATTTGATTATAATGAAAATTCTTTAAAAAAGGTATCAAATGAGTTAAATTTGAGTTACAAAAAAGTGAATGTATTAGATATGCAATCTTGTCTTTCTTTAAAAGACATTGATTTAGCAATAACTTCATTACCAGGAAGCATTGCTTTTAATGCACTAAAAAACATTGTTTCATTAGGAATTAATGTTGTAGATGTTTCTTTTTTCCCTGAAGATCCAAAAGATATAGGAGAAATTGCAGAAAAAAATGGGGTTTCTGTGTTATTAGATGCGGGCGTTGCTCCTGGATTATCTAATATGCTAATTTCATATGGTATGAACAAGTTGGGCAAAATTAATGGAGGAAGAATTTATGTTGGCGGAATTACGCAAATGCCAGACCCTCCATTTGGAATAATAGCAAGTTGGAATACAATGGATTTAATAGATGAATACAGAAGAAAAGCGAGATTAATATCTAATGGTAAAGTAATTGAAATGGATCCATTAAGCAGCGAAATTGGCAAAATATATGTGAAGGGAGTTGGAGAACTAGAATATTTTCCCACAGATGGATTAAGATCTTTGCTTTATACATTTAACAAATTAGATTATCTTGCTGAATACACATTAAGATGGCCTGGTCACATAGAATTTATGAGAGGCCTTAAAAAACTTGGCTTGTTAGACCATAAAAAGATTAAAATTAATGATGCGGAAATATATGCCGATGAATTCCTAAGTAATGTTATTGCATCTTATAAATCGAATCTAAATGATATTGTTGTTTTGGTCGTAGAAACTTTAAATAAAGATAAGGGAATTAGATTTACTCAGATAACGACACCTGAAAATGATTTCACAGCAATGTCAAGGGTTACTGGTAGCTTTTTATCGTATGCTGGAATAGAATTTATAAAAGGAAAAATAAAGAAGAAAGCAGGTCTTTTATATCCTGAATATCTTGGAGAATTAGATACCGGTGAAGATATAATTAACATGATGAAGAAAGATGGTATGCCAATAATAGAAGAAATTATAAAATAATTTATTCTTCATCCTTTTTCAAATCCTTAACTTCGCTTTCTCTATTAAAATATTCCATTATCTTTAAAACTGTAGATGATCCAATGCCGCTAATTTTTAATAAATCTTTTGGATTAGCCGTAGCAAGACTTGCTAAGTTTTTATACCCAGCATTGTAAAGCTTTCTTGCCCTAACACGACCTACTTCAGGTATGTTAACTAATTCTAATAGTTCTGTCTTTACCCCATTTTCTATTCTTTTCTCTAATAGCTTAAATTGACCAACTACATCACTTGGTAGACCCAATACTTCACAGATTTCTCCTAATGATCTTGTTACCCACTTAGCATTATCTGTTAACGATGCTAGGTCTCCAGGCCCTATATTATAATTTTCTGAAATCTTATCTTCTGAAACTTCATTTATCCAATCCTTTAATACAAACATTGTTTTTATGATTTCAACTTCATCCGGCCCCATCCAATCTATTATATCAATTAATTCTGGTGCATCCTCTATAACCCTATCCATAATTTTGTCTTCTTCAGACTTATTTACAATAAAGGGGTTTATATCTGGCATTGAGGATATTATATATAAAATTAATGTCTCATTAATTTTCTTTATTTTATTTAATATATTCTTTAAAATTGGTATGCTTTCAGGGTCTAGATAAGTTTTTGATGTGACATATCCAAGATTTGTTGGAATTAATTTTTTGTTCTCCTCATTAATTAGTTCCCAATCAATTAATTGTTTAATAGCTGTTTTTAGTAATTGCGTAATAGTCTTTTCACCCCTTTGTATATAATATAAAGTTTTCTTATGTAATTCATATATGCTTTCATAATCATTTGCTATACCAGATGCAACGGCCCCTAATACTGAATGCCTTAACCCTTTAAGACCGGATAATTTGCTTTCAAGCCTTTCTAAATTCCCTTTTATATATATTTGAAACAAATCTTCAAATTCATCAGATTTTTTAGCGGCAATAATTGCTTCCCCATATGGATCTAGACCAGGCCTACCAGCCCTACCTGCTAATTGCTTATATTCTGATACTTTTATTGGTGATCTATAACCCCTTTCAAATCTATAATACTCCTCAACTATAACCCTCCTTGCTGGCAAGTTAACTCCTGCAGCCAAGGTTGGTGTTGCGAAAATGGCTGTTATCGCATTTCTTTCAAACGCTTCTTCAACAATGCTTCTTTGCTCATTTGATAATCCTGCATGATGATAAGCAACCCCTTTTAAAATCAATTGAGATAATTCTTCTCTTAAACTCCTAGGTCCATTTGTTGATAAAATCTTTTTGGAGAAATTTTTTGCTAAATTTTTATCATATTTATAATATTGGTAAAAACTTGATGATTTCTTTGCTAATTGAACTACCCTCTTTCTAGATTGGGAAAAAACTAATGATTGTCCTCCTTGATTTGACTCATCTATTATTAAATCAATGCTTGGTTCCTTGGCTATAGTTTCTATTTCTTTTGTTTTACCATCAATGAATTTTATTAGTCCATCTTTGTAAACTCCTTCATATAGAGGAACTGGTCTCCATGTAGAATATACAAGGTCAGAATTTATCCATTTAGATATTTCCTCTGCATTTGGAACGGTTGCACTTAATGCTACTATTTGCAATTCTGGGTTTTTATAAAGTATTTTTGATATCAAAGTTTCTAATACAGGACCTCTTTTTTCATCATCTACATAATGTACTTCATCTATTACAACACTCCCTATTTCATTTAAAATGTTTGGAGAGTTCCTAATTATAGAATCAAGCCTTTCATATGTAGTTATTAAAATATCCGACTTTGGAGGGCCTTCCTCATAATCGCCAATGCTTAACCTAACTTTATAGCCCATTTCTTCAACTCTTTTAAATTCTCTATATTTTTGAGATGCTATGCTTCTAAGGGGGGCAGTATATATGGCCCTTTTCTTCTTTTTGTTTAATGAATTTAAGATTGCATCAAGTGCAATAAATGTTTTACCAGAGGCTGTGGGGGATGCAATTAATAAACTTTTTCCATTTTCCAAGTCTTTCTCTAATGCCATTTGTTGAGGTGGATATAATGACTCATAGCCCATCAATTCCATTAGTTTTTTTGTTATATCATTTGGCAATTCTAATCCCTTCTTATTACATTATTAAGAGGCTTTATATACTAAGTTTTAACTTTCCTTAAAAGATATTCCTTAGGTTGCTCACAGTTGCTTTACCATTTTTTATTAAATTGTCTCATGAGGAAGTTAAATATATAATCAACAAGCTACCACAAAATTAGGAATAGAAAATCAAATTAAATTGATTTCATAAAGTGGTATTGAAAAAACTACAAAAACTACATCTAGGCTGGCTTATAGCAACCATTTCTAATTTCTATAATCATGCCTTCTCTATGTGCTCTTTGAAGGGCCTCAATTACCTTATCTTTTGCAACCTTATGATTATTAACTATATCATTAACTAAATCT
Organism: Caldisphaera lagunensis DSM 15908; assembly: GCF_000317795.1. Lineage (NCBI taxonomy): Archaea > Thermoproteati > Thermoproteota > Thermoprotei > Acidilobales > Acidilobaceae > Caldisphaera > Caldisphaera lagunensis. The sequence goes on along the minus strand of NC_019791.1, from coordinate 648,713 downwards.
TCAGATCTAACGCACTGCTTAGTTTCTGTTAAACGCTTAAGCGAATCAACTAGGATTGACATCAATTTTCTTGATTGTAAACTTGCCCCTGTTGTTATTATATTTGCATCTATTGTGTTAGTTTCTATATCAAGACCAACGCTTGTTAAGAAAGACACAGTAAGCCTTATAGCCTCTTCTGCGTCTTCCTCTGTTATTTCATTTTTCAATGACATCTTAGCATGAGCTTCTGCTAACCTTACTATAGCTTCTAATTGTCTTGCTGTTATTGGTACTGGAGTTTGGCCTCCTTCTTGGTTTGAACTGCTTAATGCGCTACCCCTCAATGCCACGAAAAATGTTTCTATTAAATTCTTTGCCTCTTCTGTAAGCTTTGGTTTTACATACCTTTTTGCATATATAATATATTTCTTTAATAGCTGTGGATCTATTTCAGGTGCAAACTTATCATAATCGCTATGGACATCTAATATATGCCTTGCTAATCTTCTATCTTTTTCCATCTGAATAAAGTCTCTTACTACAAAAATTAAATCAAACCTTGATAATATTGTTGGCGGTAAAATTACATTATCCGGAAAAGGCTTATTTATATCGTACATACCCCATTTTGGATTTCCTGCTGCCAAAACGCTTGCTCTAGCGTTAAGTCTTGCAACAATACCTGCTTTAGAAATACTTATTGTTTGCTGTTCCATAGCTTCATGTATAGAAATTCTATCTTCAGGTCTCATCTTATCAAATTCATCTATAATTGCTAAACCTCCATCTGCTAATACAAGAGCTCCTGCTTCTAAATAAAATTCCCCAGTCCTAGAATCTTTAACAACCGTAGCAGTTAATCCTGCCGCGGTAGAACCTTTACCGCTTGTAAAAACTGCCCTAGGCGCAACTCTTGATGCTGATTGCAATAATTGACTTTTTGCAACACCTGGGTCTCCAACAAATAAAACATGTATATCACCTCTTATCCTTGTTCCATCTGCAGCCTGCTTTGGAATACCTCCAAATAATTGTAAAGCTATTGCTTCTTTGAGATCCCAATGACCAAAAATTGTTGTTCCAATGCTAGAAATTATTTTTTCCCTAATCCATGGATCCTTACTTAAATCTAAAATTTTTTCCTCATCTTCTCTTGTTATACTTATCTCTTCCAATACCTTTTCTGAAACTTTAACACTATTTGCTTCTAAATACAATTCAAACAATGGACTTAATGATGTGCTTCCAGTTTGCTGTAGTTTAACGCTTCCTACAATTGTTACCCTATCTCCAGGTCTTGCAATATCTACTAAATCATCCATTAGCTGTACTGGTATACTTCTAGGCATTTGACCTCCTGGAACGTCTTCAGGCTTTTCTTGGATTGTTAGCTCTTGCCAATCAATATAAAGCGATTTATTTTTTACTAATGTAAATTTACCCCCTGCTTCTCCGCATATAGGACAAATAGTAGGCTTTTCTATCTTATCTTCTAGATATTCATTTTCTTCAGCTGGCCAATAAAATTCCGCATTGCATCCTTCTTTTTCATGTTTAAATGTAGCCTTAATCATCTTACTTCTAATTGGATGCATCCTAGTAATTATACCCTCTATTTGTATGAGTTTACCAGCATGATTAGTTCTAATATCTCTAATCTTTATTGTATTGAACAAACCATAGATCCTTATATGGAATTTGTTTTTCTTCTCAGCATAGCTTGGATCTTCACTGGAAACTATATCTTTTAATGCTTCCCCAAATTGATTTAAGATTTCCTCTGGATTATCTATTAATATTTCTGCTAAATTTGTATTATACCTATATAAATCAGGATAATCAACGTTTAGACTTGACATATCCATATTCATCATTCTATGTATCCTTTCAACATATTTGAATGCCCCAGTAGAATCTCTAAAATTCCTTAGAAAGTCCTTAAATTTCTCTCCATAACTTATTTCTTGAGAAACTTCATTGCTCATTGTTAACCCCTCCCTTTGATAAATTTAATATGTAACTTCTCCATGAAAATATGATATTTTTTATTGTAGAATAAATTAAGAATTCTTCTGGAGTCATACGATCCCTTAAATCATCTCCATTTGTTTGAGATAGCCTAATTAATTTAAGCAATCTGCTTTCTGAAAGCTCAATAAAATTTTTCTCTGCCGCCTCCCTATCATTTATTAACATATGAGTAGGATTTTGAGAAATTGCTTTATCTAAGCTCTTTATAAAACTACTTATTTTGATATAAAAATCTTGGGGTAGGGGAGATAGTTGATTGGGTGCTTGATTTCTTTTTTCCTTAAAATGATATGAATTCAAATAATTTATATCAACCTCTTCTTCTTTTATGTCTGCAACATCTATGCTCTTAAGATACAGTGCCTGCCATCTTGGTAGATCTATTTCATCGCCTTTTTTTGCGTTTATTGTTCCACCTGAAAGAGATAAAATATAGTCTTTTTTCATTAAAACCTTAGTCCTCCTCACCATTGAATCATAACTTAGCAGCTTTAGTCTTTTTTCAAATTTCAACCTAACTACCCTATTTAATAATTAGAAACGGAAACGTATAAGGAAGATTGAACTCTTTTAATCTTCTTTCTTTATCTTACTCTCAACTTTTACATTTGTTATCATAGTATTGGGATACATTCCTAGGGAATCTTTCTCATATTGCTTAACCATGTCCCATACAGCTAATAAACCTGCAGTAACTCCAGCTAATGCATCCATTTCTACACCAGTTTCAGCCTTAGTTTTCACCTTAACAGTTATTTTAACAGTATTTTTATCATAAGAAAAATTAACACTAACACCTGTTATAGGTAATGGATGAGCTAATGGGATTATTTTTGATGCATCTTTAGCTGCCATAATAGATGCTACAGAAGCCACTGCCTCAACATCACCTTTTTCTATTTCTTTATTTAATATTCTTTTTATAGTTTCTTCCCTTAATTTTATTTCCCCACTTGCTACAGCCTCCCTATAAATAATTGGTTTATTAGTAACATCAACCATCTGAGCCATTTTTACACCCAATAAAATAATACATTCTAACCTTAAAGGTTTTCAATTTCTTTAAAAATCTCATATAATCCGCTTATTTTAGGATCTCTTAAATCTATCATATAAATTCTAAGCCTACCATACCTTTTTTCCTCTACAATTCCCATTTCCTTAAGCTCTTCCATATTTTTTACTATGACATCATGATGCAAGCCTGTTAGCTTTGCAAGCCTAGATATATTAATTTGACCTTCTTTCATTAATACCTTCAATATCCTTACTTTTCCTTTGCTTGCTAAAATCTTCTCAATATCCATTCTTAATTACCTTGTTCTGGTTTAGGCCCTCCAATTCTATCTAATAATATAGATTCTAAAACTTCTTTTAATCTCTCAGCTGGTATATCTAATGGTAATCTTATAATAGTTGTTTTACCTCTAATTCCTTTACCTGATATCTTGCTTTCAATTAGACCCATATTATTTAAATTCTTTATGTATTCATAAAACTGTGTATGTTTCCTAGGCTCTTCCCCATATGCATAAGAAAGGTGAGAATATTCATCCTCAACTTCCCCACTAGTTAGCCATCCCCCCTTAGCTACCAATAAATTAGAAATAGATTGCAATATAAGCAACTCATGTAAGCTTAATGCCCTTATTATATCTAAAGGTATATTTGAAACTGCATTAGTACTCAGAGCTTCTCTTACATGCCTTTCTTCTATTCTACCAGAATTTTCTGCATCAGCTATCTCCGCTGCCATCCTTAAAGTAAGTATAGCCTTTCTGGCACTTCCCTCTCCTCCCTTTATATCATTATATCCATAATAATCTGCAATCATGTTTAAAATATCTTGATTATAAGAATTCTCATAAAGTCCCTCAATTGCCCTTTGCTCAATTATTGTCTTCAATTCATCGCTGCTATATGGTCTTAGATGAACCCTAAAACCTATTTGAGATTCTACTTGAGGTATTCTTTCTTTCATATAACTTAAAATCCTGAAGTCTTGTGAAACTAGCATGAAATTAAGCCTATTAATATTATCCTTTGGAGGAATTTCTTCATAGACCCTAAGAAGAAGATAAAATTCATCATCGCTTAGCTTAGAAGACATAAGCAAGGATTGGAATTCATCTAGTATAATTAATGCATACGCATCTTTTATATAAAGAAAATCCGAAATTGCTTTTAATACTTCTATAGTTGCATTTCCTCTAACAGGTATGTTCATCTCTAATTCAGAAACTATTCTAGAAAGTATTTGATGCAAGCTAGATGCACCATAAACGTTTATATAAACAGGCTTGAAATTTATACCCTTATCTTCCGCCTTCTTAGATAAAACCCTAGAAACATATTTTGCTAAAGTAGTTTTTCCTATACCTACCTTACCTATAGATCCATACAAAACAGTAACATCAGTAGAACCGGAACCTTCACCAAGCCTTGATAAATACCTTGTTATTAACACATTTGCCTCAGAATCTCTAACAAGTAATGTTGATGGAATATATGTTTCATCAAATACTCCTCTATTAGTAAATATTTTTCCAGACATGATTCAGCCCCTTCAGCAATGAATATTTAATCATATTAATCACTTTCAGTAACCTCATTAACTAATCTCACTCTCACTTCTGAAAGTATTCTTTAAACTTGATATAATTTTTGCTATTACTAATAAACAGTTATGCATGAGGGGCCGCATTTTCTAATAATACCGCTTGTTGAAACAAATATTTCATCTATGCTTTCTAAAATGAGAGCATTACTTGATTTCTTTGTTAATTTATATCCATAGCTTATTATTAAATCTGAAATTTCATTTTCTTTTATTACATTTTTTAAAGGTTCCCTAAGATGTACTATTAATTTTATAAAGCCTTTAGGTAAGATTAACAAAGAATTTTCTATAACATATTTTAAATCATTACCACATGATTTTACTGGAACAATTCTGCTTAGAAATGCATGTTGATAGGCTAAGACATTTTTCATAATTGCATCTATATTATTTTCTTTTAAATAAATTAAGAAAACACCATTATATTTTGATTCTAATATATAAGCATTTGGATCTTTTTCGAATATTGTATCGCTTATTTCTTCAAATGCCCATGATTTCTTGTTTGGTAATGAAACGGCAATTAAATTTGGGCAGAGGGACAAATCTCCTTTAGAAAGCATTCTTTACACCTCGGATTTTTTGCTTTACAATAAATTCTCCCAAATGTTATTAATAACTTATGGGCTTTATTCGATAGATCAGGCCCAAAAAATTCAATTAATGCTTGAGATATACTTTTATAAGAATTTTTATCACTTAACCCCCATCTCAATGCAATTCTTCTTATATGTGTATCAACAGGAAATACTGGATAATTCCTTGTGAAAGATAAAAATACATCACTAGTCTTTTCTCCAATTCCAGGAATTCTCATTAATTCATTCTTTAATTGTAAAGGATCCTTTTCTAACAAATATTTTTCTCCTTTTTCTTTTACAAATTTTGCAAGTTCTATTATTGAGTGGGATTTTTGCTTTGGAAGGCCTGCAGTTCTTATTATTTCTGATACATTATCTACACCTAAATCAACTATTTTTTCTGGATCAAGCCCTGTTTTTTCATAAAGATTGTTAAATGCCTTTATCGCATTTTTATCTGTTGTATTTTGGCTTAATATTATAGAAACCAAAATAGAAAATGGATTATTATTTTTGCTCATAGCTACAACTGGAGCAAAATCATTATCATTTATTTCTAAATTCTTAGCAAGCACCTCATAAATTTCTTTCCCATTGCCTTTAATTCTGTTCAACATTTTCACCAATTCGCATAGAGAGCTCTCGTTCATCGGGTATAAACCCTCACTCGGTTTGCTTCAGCACATCAATTAATAATATTAAATAGAAACTTATTAATTATGTTGATAAAACAAAATTAAAAAGCATCAACGTGAAAACGTTAATAATACTTTAAATTGCAATAAAGAATGGGGATAATAATGATAGAAATACTTTTGCAGCCAATTGGAGATATAAACCTAGATGATGTAGATTATATAATTCAAAACATTCCTAATCATTTCCCATTTGAAATTAAAATTTATCCTCATTTATGGTCATTGCAACCTCCATTTAATGCTTATAATATAAATAGAATGCAATATGATGCTGAGATTATAAATAAATTTTTATATGATAAATATAAAGAATTCTTATCGAAAAAAAGTAACTTTGTTTTAGGCGTTTCAATGTTAGACGGATATTATTTCAATTTAAATTTTGTTTTTGGATTAGCAAATATTGAAATGAAAGTTGCTTCCATTTATACAAAGAGATTAAAAAATTTTGATCAATTAAAATATAGAGAGAGAATATTAAAGGAAAGTATACATGAAATTGGTCATTTATTCGGCCTAAAGCATTGTAATACTTATAAATGTGTTATGAATTTCAGCAATAGCGTAGATGATGTAGACAATAAAAATCCAGATTTTTGTGATAGATGCAAACTTGATATAATGCAATTTTATGAATCAACCCTTAGAATTTAGCCAATATCCTAAAGCATCTATCACATTCTCTTCAGATTTAAGAGAACTTAAAGAAATCAATGTATTTACTTCAACTATGCCTTCTATCTTCATTATTTCTTCTATAGCCTTAGATGCTTCTCTTTGAGAAGGTGCATACAATTTAGCTAAAAATTGATAAGAACCTGTTATTTCATGTAATTCCACAATATAATCCAACCTTACTAACTCTTTTTTAACTTGAATTAAATTTTCTGCCCTAACTTTTATTAATAGAAAAACTGTCATCGCAAGTCCTATTTTTAACGGATCCACTTTTACCGTGAAGCCTTTGATTATTTCATTCTCTTCTAATTTCTTTATTCTCAAATATATTGTGGCTTCACTTAAATTTAATTCATTAGCAAGCTGCCTCCAAGGTTTTCTTGAATCTTTTTCTAGATTTTTTATAATTAATATATCCTTATCATCAATTGTCTTTTGCTTCATTATCCTTACCCCCATCTAAGAACTTTCTATTCATTACTCATATAATTAATTAGCTTTATAGCCAAATCTGGTCTAGAAGCTAATGCTTTAATTATCTTAAGTTTATTCATGTTACCTAATGCAACCTCAGCATGAACTTCTGCTGGCATGCTAGATAGTAATTCTCTCCTTCTTTGTCTATCCATTGATTTTACTCTCACTAATATTCTTCTTTGAATCCTGATAGCGTTTGTAATTTTTAAATTATGTAAATGATTTTTAACATTTTTTCCTTCATTAATCGCGTTAGCAGCCTCAATGCCAGAAATTAAAGAAGGTCTAATCCCTTCTCCAGTCAAAGGTAAAACAAAACCTGCTGCTTCTCCTATTTTTATTAAATTATCATTAAAGTTTAAATCAACTCCTCCAACCGCTATTTGTGCACCTTTAATATCATATGTTGTAGAATTAGCTAATAACTCATTACTTTTTATGAATTTATTTAGAAGAGTAGATAACTCTTCAGTACTCCTATAACCTCCAACTCCAACCTCAACACCATCTTCAGTGGGAAATATCCAATAATATCCAATTATTTCTGTATCAAAAAATATAATAAGTTTCCTTAAATCCTCTATGTCTTTTGATTTGGCAATTGTTTGGATTGCATTTATTTTTTCTCCATTATAAAATGAGAAACCTCCTGCGATGATGCCTTCTTTCACTTCCTTTATATTTCCATTTTCTCTTACAGTATTTCTTAGAGGATTATAGCCAGAATTTTTATAAATTTCAGCTCCCGATTCTGCTATTAATGATTCTAAAAAGTTTTCTTTATCTATAATATATCCTTCTAAAAAGTTTTCTTTATCTAGTACCTTTTTTTCATCCACATATAATTCTACTCCATTAACCGTTTTTAATACAAATTGCTTTGATATTTTAAATGGCAAATCCTTAACAGAAGGTATTCCAAGACCGCAAGGTTTCATTGCAAGTCTTTTATTAGCTTCGTAAATTTTGACTTTATATCCATGTTTAGATAAAGCATATGCTGCTGCAGCTCCAGCAGGTCCTGCTCCTATTATATTAATTTCTTTCAATTCTTTCTCCCAAATAGCAAGGTAAAATTAAAAATAAAATTTTTTAATATAAAACAATCCTCTTTTATCCATAATACAAAATCTAATCAAATACAAGTTCATTATTTTAGTTAAGATAAGATCAAAAACAATCTTATAACTGAAAATATAGATATAAAATAATCTTCCTTACCAACATGATCTCCAATAATAAAGACAGAGATTTTTGTAAAGATATCAATTAATATGGTATCATAAATAATTTTGTAACACTAGGGAAAAATTCAACAAAAATTAAAAGAGTAAACAAAGAAACCAAAGGGACTGTAATGTTATCATCTATCTTATTCCATCTTTCAACTAATGTAGCAAATACCGCTGCTATAATTCCAGCTAATCCAAATCTCAAACCTACAATAACGCTAACAACAAGCATACCCAAACTTCCTTCCCAACCTTTTACTCTCCTTTTATATCTAATGTTTCTTATTATTCCAGTTATTCCATCACCCCATGACATCATCAAAGCGGGAATTACACCTAACCAAAAGCTCTTATCAATAAACCACGTAAGAAAGATAACTATTCCCCACATTAAAGCAAAATGTACCTCATATTCATTTTCTGGATCTTGAAACCAATACATAAGCTTTCCTGTTTTATGGAGGTAGTAAGTCAATATAGATATTAGTAATGCCATGATCAATGGATATATCGGCTCTTTAAAAGTAAAAGGTAGTAGAAAAGCTACTAATCCACCAGCTAAAATATGAATTACTTTCCTAGAAAAATATTTTGCTGAGTGATCACTCCAACCCCTTTTTATAGCTATATTATAAGTTAATCTTGCTAAATAGATTGTAACAAATATAACCCAAAGCATCATTATAACAGCTATTAATGTATCATGAATCATTTCCGAATATGTTATTAATAACATATCGTTCACAATAAAAATAAATATACTATCTAGTTTAAAAATTATTACTATATTACTAAATAAATTTAAATATAAAAATTAATTTATTTTTAACATTTGATTATCTTATCAATTATAAACAAAAAATTATAATAAAGAAAATATAAACACATATATTAATAGATTATCCTAAAAAATTTAAAAACTCTATTTATAACTAGATTGGTGGGAGTGAAGTAGGTATGAAAAACGAAAACAATAATAATATTAATAACAAAAAAGAAGCATTCGATTTAGAAGAAAAATTATACATGGAATGGTATATGATATGGATGGAAACACCATTCCATGGGGCTCCAGGCGGTTAATTTAATAGACTTTTCTTTTTCAATAGTTTTATGTAATCTATTTTATCTAATTCAGCTTTGTCTTAATCTAAAAATCCTTCTTTTAGTCCTATTATTTCTCACGTTAATCCTAAATATCTACAACAAAATAAATAACCCAACAATTTTCTTCTTTCTTTATTTCCATTTGGGAATATGTCATAGCCTTAACTATGGTTCTATGCTCATGAATTTCATTATTAAATTTTTCTCCATAAATCTTCGCTTTTAGTCTAGTGTTTTTTTCATCAATATTTACTACAAACTTACTAAAAACTAAACCTTCTGAATCCGTATAATATAAAAGAGATTCAATCCATCGATAAAGTAGATTGTATATATCATATCCATCTACTTCAATTTCTATTTCATTTAATGGCATAACTTTATTGGTATCTGTTATAACTTCATAAACCGCAATCGCTGCCTGTTCAAATGACTCATTTAATGAATTTCCTATAGCCTTTATTAGCACATCACTTGTGTGATCTAAAAATTCGTAACCTGGGCATTTATTTAACATACCTCTCTCCAATAATAATTTAATATAAATAAAATTTAAGAGTTATAATTCTATGTGTATTGAATTTAACTAATGTCTGAAACCTTTAGGTATCTTTACCAAAAAAGGTTAACCTTTACATTATAATAAAAAATGTATTTTGATATTATAGACTAGATATAGTTTCAATTTATATAGTAAAATGCGGCGGCCGGGATTTGAACCCGGGACCTCTGGCTTGGGGGGCCAGCGTCCTAATCCAGGCTAGACTACCGCCGCCCATAATAGTAACTAAGAATGAGACTTAAAAATCACACTAATCTTTTCTCATATTAAAATTAATTATTGCATTGAATTAATTTTTATTAAAAATTTTTAATTATCTAACACAATTAAGACAAATACATACACGCATAAAACATTTTAAAAGTTATGATATACATATTTAAAATTAGTTGTCCAGGCTAAAATTATCTGACTTGTTTTAATCTGTAAAGATAAGATTTTACCTTATCAATTTGAGATTATATTATTATTTTTGCAAATGATAACTTAGAGAACTCATATTTGGAACCTTGATATCAATTTGCAATAATTTGATACTTATTATGAAAATATAAAAATTCTTTTTATAAGAGACATTCTTTATCCTAAAAATTTCCATACTAAATCTTTTTAATAGTACTTTCAATGTAAGAATATTGTCCCAATTACTGGAATCAGAAACACTACTATCAATATTATTGCAAACACTATTAGCAAAGTTTTCCTTCTCGTTTTATTTTTAGGCATTATTTATCTCCAGTTTATTTTCTGAATTTGTAATATTTAAGGTTATATTAAAGTTTCATAACAATTGTCTATCATTATAACCTATAGACTATTTTGTAATTTAAATTAAAAATTAAAAATATGATAAAAAATAAAAATTATTACTTATTGTTGTCTTTAGTAATATCTATTCCCAAACCTTTCATAACAGCTACCAGGTCATCAGTTAATATACCGCTTAATGCTGAATATACAAATAATACTGCAGCAACTACTACTGCTAATACGGTATCCCATGGATAAGGTATAATTGAATAGTTTGGCATATATGGTCCTAATGAACTTAAGTATGAAACTATTAATCCAGCAAATATAGTTGCAATGACCCAAAATCCAGCCTTTATTTGAGATTTTGAATATGCTGTAGGGAGACCCCTATAAAGTATATAGGTAAACAAAACTGTAGTTATTACATTTATTACTACCCACAATACAAAGTTCGGAGCAGTATGAGATAGTATTACACTGAATGAAGGTATAGGTTCCATCGTATAATAACTTGCAACCTTTGCTACTATTCCATAATCTAAGAAGTAGATTGTTGTTACAGCCAATGTTATCCAATATATAACGCCTAATACTATGCCTAATGTTAAATTACTTCCCAATCTCTTTGGCATTGTATAAATATAAAATATTGGTATACCTGCTAATATTAATGCATCAACTCCCCATAAGATAGAAAAGGTACTCCAGTAAACTATTAAAAATGATGCTATAAAGGCAATTCCACCTAAAATCCATGGAACAGGTAATTTTAATGGTCTGTGAGCATTAGGTGCAGTTTTTCTAAGCACAACGAGGGCTGAACCACTTATCATATATGTAAACACCGTAGTTGATGATATAAATCCAGCAATTTTAACCCATGCCGGATATGGCAATAAAAACAAAGCACCTATTAACCATGACGCTATTAATGAAAATATTGGTATTTTATGCTTGTTTAATTTTAGAAATAGGTCTGGTAAATGTCCATCAGCTGCCATTCCATAGAAAACTCTCGTTGTTGTTCCTTCATAAATCCAACCTGTACCTGAAGGTGAAACTATAGCATCTATTAAAAGGAATATTCCCCATCCTACAAGGATTGGTATCGCAGATATTTTTAGAATTTCATAAAATGGTCCGTTGGCAAGCACTGATGAGCTTAATCCTGTCCAATTACCGGGGGCTATTGTAACACCTGAGGCTGTTGATACCTTACCCCAATCTACTCCTCCTATAAATGCTACTTGTAATAGAACATATATAGCGACAACTATGATAAATCCAAGAATTGTTCCTAATGGTACATCTCTTTTTGGATTTTTAGCTTCACCGGCATATTCCAACCCTTGTCTAAAACCTAAATATGCGAATGCTATACCAGTTGTTGGTATTGCAAACAATATGGGTGATGAGCCATATGGTAAAAAGCTAGGTGTAGCAAAATTCTTTGGGTGGAAGAAGAGAGAAATAAGTAATATTATTGTTATAAGAGGGACAAGTAATTTCCACCATCCTACACCTGTATTTGTTTTTCCCATTACATGAACTCCATAGTAGTTTAGCAAGAAGAAGAAGGTAAGAAATATAAAAGCTACTATAATACCCAATCCTGTTAATACTGTTAAACCGCTTACAGTAGTGGTAAGGCCTGGCACATAGGAACTCATATATGTTATAACAGCTTCAGCCTCGGCAGGTGCAACGGTTATAGCGCTTAATAGATATGACCATGCAAGAATAAATGAGGCAAAGCTTCCATGAGAATATTGGGGATATCTAACAATTGAACCAGTTTTTGGTATCATACCGGATATTTCCGCAAAAACTAACGCTATAAAAAACATTAGTACACCAGCTACTATCCATGATAGTATAGATCCTGGCCCGACAACAGAGCTTGCATATAATGCGCCGAATAACCATCCTGAGCCTATCATAGCTCCAACTACTAAATATGTTATATCCCAGAAATTCAATGCTTTTCTAAGCTGTTTATCTGTTTCTTCTGCTCTATTAATATATTTTTCCTCTCCCAAAAACATCACCTAACTGATATCATGATTTTAAAACAATAGTATATAAATTTTTAATATAAATAATATATACGTGGGAATCTTACATGTAAAATGAGATTTAATTTAAGTGGGAAATAGCAAATAATCTAACATCCTACAACCAAATTCTAACACTATAAATAGTGGCTCCTCATGATTCTGATCACATTTCTTGTATGAGAGGGAATCTAGAGGATCAGAGAACTCCTCCTATCTGATTGATCTCTTATCGACTATTGGAGAGAACCTCTTGGCTATATCTACTCATCTATCTTATTTTATCAATCTAGTATGGAATGTATTATTAGCATCATATAACATTATTATTGGAATTAATAAAACTCAAGTCACGTATCCTCAAAGGCTTTTAGTAATTTATAAGATTTTTTCACATCAAGATATCATTTTGAAAATCTAAATCATAGATAATAATATTCCTCTTCCATAATTTTTTAAGATTGATAAATATTATTTATTATCTTTTTTATAATACTTTCTTTTTCCTTTTTCAGTTTTTTTAACTTGCGAAGATTTTACCCCAAAAAATTCTAATGAAGTCTGTTTTTTTACTTCTTTTTCCTTAGCATTAATTTCCTCTTTTTTACCCTCTCTTAATCTATCCATTTCTTTTTCTATGTCTTTATATCTATTACCAGCTAAATATTTCAAATCATCTTCACTAAATCCATAAGCTCTTGCTATCATGGCAACCCTTTCTATATTTCCATTTCTAAATATCGTAATTAAATATTGTATAACATCTGATTTTATTACTCTTTGAGATGAAAGTGTTCTTTCAGATAAAATTTTAGCTATCCTATCTCTTGTTTCTCTTAAACTTTTCATTTGACCCATAATCTTTATTTTTTGAGGATATGAAAACCTATTCTTTAAAATTTCACCATTTTTCCTTGCATATGTAATTCCAGGACCAATTAAATCAAAAACATATGATAACATGTCCCAATCTCCTGATTTAGCTCTTTTTAAGAACAATGAAGCTCTTGATAAAGAATCCATAGCCCTGAATAAATCCTCATAATCTCCATATTTTAAAGGCACATTATCATTAAACCATGCAATCAGTGTTTCATAATCCTCTTCAGAATTCATAACTGATCTTCTTGATTGCCATGCTTCTTTCGCATAAAAAACTCCATTTAGTGTTCTCCATAAATCAACGCTTTTATCTCTTCCCTTTACTATAACTGATACCAAATTAAAAGTAACCTTTCCATAACCTTCTGCTACCGCCTCCAAATCATTAATTGCTCCTCTCAAATCTCCCATGCTTTTTTCAGCTATGAATTTTAAAGCCTCTCTTTCGCACTCTAGATTTTCTTTATTACAAATCCCTTGCAAAACAGATATGACCTGATTTAATGTTAATGGTTTAAATTCAACCATGGAAACATATTCCCTTATTGGTCTTAAATTATCCTTCCATGGATCGTTTGCAGTTAATATAATTGGATTCATAGTATTAGGAATTATTTTTATTAACTCGTCTACACCTCCTATATCGCCTCTTGGACTAAGTCCATCAATTTCATCCATCAAAATCAATATCATCTTTTTAAATAAAGGCCTTTTCTGGGATGCATTAGCAACAGTTTTCTTTATATCTTGAGTCCTCCTATAATCGCTTGCATTTAATTCTAACAATTCCAAATCGTACTCATTTGCTATTGCTTCAACAAGGCTTGTTTTTCCCACTCCAGGAGGACCATATAAAAGTAAGGCTTTCTTTTCAGGTCTTTTACCCTCGAGCCAAGAATGAATCCATGTTAGCATTTGGCTCTTAGCTTCTTCCTGATTTATTATATCATCGACTCTTTTCGGTCTATATTTTATAATCCATGGTATTTTTACTTCATTTGACAAAATCACGCACCCAATTTTTTGCCCATCATTGAAAGCCAAGCTAAAAATGCGCTTAATTGAATATCTTCATCACTTCCTTCTGATATTCTAAAATGTATTTCTCCTAAATAATCTGCTATTAATACCCTTAATTCATCATTTATTTTTATATCTGGTCCCATAATTTCTCTATGTATTTGTTTAACTACATCCTCCCCGCTTAATCCATATTCAATCATAACCTTCCTTAAAATTTCTCTAGCCTCAATGAAGTTTCCTTTTAATGCTGTTTCTATCATATCAGTTATATCTTTTGGTCTTGCCATACCAACTACTTTAAATACTAATTCTGATGTGACTTTCCCTAAATATGCTGATGCTTGTAAAATATTTATTGCTTTTCTCATATCACCTTCAGATATTTCAAATATTATATCTAAGGCATCTTCTTCATAATCAACCCCTTCTTTATCAGCAATATATTTTAACCTATCTATAACATCTTCCTTCTTTAATGATGTGAATCTAAAGAATGCACACCTACTTTGTATGGGATCTATTATTTTTGATGGATAATTTGCTGCTAAGATAAATCTTGTTGATGCACTGTATAATTCCATAAGCCTTCTTAATGCCTGTTGAGCATCACTCGTCATATTATCAGCTTCATCTAATAGAACTATTTTAAATGGAATTTCTGGAGGTGTTTTGCTTCTTGCAAATTCCTTAACCTTTTCTCTTATAGTATCTATACCCCTCTCATCGCTTGCATTTAATTCTAACATAAATTGTTGATATGATTCTCCATATAAATCATGAGCTAATGCATGAGCAGCAGTTGTTTTTCCAGTTCCTGGTGGACCAGCAAATAATAAATGAGGCATATTTTTTTCTTGAACGAATTTCATTAATCTTGTTGTTATATCTTGTTGGTTTATTATATCTTTTAGTGTTCTAGGCCTATATTTTTCTGTCCATAGAAGTTCAGTAACTGAACTCATTTTTTCACCATTTATTAAGTGCACATTCAAAAATATAAATTAAACACCAGTATTAATCTTTATACCTAAATGATTTTATATGATTTTTTACAAAGAAGTTTAACAATTAAAGAAGTTATACCCTTAAATTAATTATTATTGATATAGAAAATTATTATCTAATTATTACTTTGTTTTAATAATTTAATATTAAATCTTTAATAACTTAATATTAAACTATTAATTTGGGTGTACGCATTGGTATTGAAAGAAAACATTGATAAATTATTTGATCAAATAGATACATATCAAGGTAAGGCTTCTATCGTTAATTTAAACAATCTAGATAAATTAGGTTTAGGTAAATTAAAAGAGATTCCTTATTCTATGAGAATACTTATTGAAAACCTAATAAGAAATTATGATGGATATGTGGTAAGGGATGAAGACATAGAAAATATATTAAATTGGAGGATTAATGCTGGAAAGGTAGAAATACCATTGCATCCTGCTAGAGTTGTAATGCAGGATTTTACAGGAGTACCAGCAGTTGTAGATTTAGCTACAATGAGGGATGCATTCAAAGAAATGGGGAAGGATCCAAAATCAGTAAATCCACAAATACCTGTTGATTTAATAATAGATCATAGTGTTCAAGTAGATTATTATGGAACATCTTTGGCATTACAGAAAAATATGGAAAGGGAGTTTGAAAGGAATTCTGAAAGATATATGTTATTAAAATGGGCTCAAAAATCGTTTCAGAACTTTAGAGTTGTTCCCCCTGGAAAGGGTATAATACATCAAGTAAATTTGGAATATTTAGCAAAAGTTATATGGATAGGACAAAATAAAAAGGGTCTAATGGCATATCCTGATAGTGTTTTAGGAACTGATAGCCATACAACAATGATTAATGGTTTAGGAGTTCTTGGTTGGGGGGTTGGAGGAATTGAAGCTGAGGCAGTAATATTAGGACAACCATATTACATGCTCATACCTGAAGTTATTGGAGTAAAACTTGTTGGAGAATTAAAGGAAGGCGTTACAACTACAGACCTTGTTTTGTATATAACAGAAAAGCTTAGAAAGAAGGGTGTTGTCGGAAAATTCGTAGAATTTTATGGTGAAGGAATTAAAAAATTAAGTGTTCCAGATAGAGCAACGCTAGCAAATATGGCACCAGAATATGGAGCTACTATGGGATTCTTCCCAATTGATGATGCAACAATTCAATATCTATTAGGTTCCGGAAGAGATCCAAAGCATGTTCAATTAGTTGCAGAAGCTGCAAAGATCTTAGGATTATGGTATGATGAAACTTCTGAGCCTAAATATAGTGATACGATGGTAATAGATTTGGGAGAAGTAGAACCCGCAATAGCAGGCCCAGCTAATCCAGAAGATAGGATTCCTTTAAAGGATGCTAAAAATACCTTAAACAATTTAATAGATAAATATTTGAGTGAAAAGAAAAGAGAGAGAAAATCTGTTACAATAAAACTAGGAAATGATCTAGTTGAACTAAAAGATGGAAGTTTAATTATTGCAGCAATAACAAGCTGTACAAATACAAGCAATCCAAATGTAATGATAGCTGCCGGATTATTAGCCAAAAAAGCTGTTGAAAGGGGACTTAAGGTAAAACCATGGGTAAAGACAAGCAATGCTCCAGGAAGCAGGGTTGTTACAGAATATTTAACTAAATTAAACCTTTTACCTTACTTAGAGGCATTAGGCTTCCACATAACAGGTTATGGATGTACCGTATGTATAGGTAATACAGGTCCCTTAAGAAAAGAAATTGAGGATGTATTAAAGAAAGAGGGACTTTATGCAGCGGCAGTCCTAAGTGGTAATAGGAATTTCTCAGGTAGAGTTCATCCATTAGCAGCTGGAGCATTCTTAGCAAGCCCACCATTAGTTGTTGCATACGCATTAGCTGGTAGAATTGATATAGATTTTAATAGCGAACCTATTGGATATGATCCCAATGGAGAACCTGTATATCTAAAGGATATATGGCCTAGCAGTGAAGAATTAAGAAAAGCTGTAGAAGTTGCCTTAGATCCAAAGGTATATCAAGAAAAGTATAAGGACATATTTGAAGGAACAGATGCATGGAATAAGCTCGAGGTAAAAGAAAGTGATACATTTGAGTGGGATGAAAAAAGCACTTACATAAAGAAACCACCATTCTTTGAAGGATTGAAAGAATTGCCAGAAAAAATAAATGATATTAAAAATGCAAGAGTTTTGGTATATGCACCAGATAGGACTACAACAGATCATATAAGTCCAGCGGGAAACATTAATCCAAACTCAAAAGCTGGCCAATATTTAATATCATTAGGGGTTAAACAAAGCGAGTTAAACTCATGTGGAAGTAGAAGAGGTAATCATGAAGTTATGATGAGGTGTACTTTTGATAATCCAAAATTCAGAAACCTTTTGGTAAAAGATAAAGAAGGTGGATACACAATTTATTGGCCAACAAAGGAAGTAATGCACATATTTGATGCATCAACAAAATATAAACAAGAAAAAATACCTGTAATAGTTCTAGGAAGAAATCAATATGGTATGGGTAGCAGTAGAGATTGGGCAGCAAAGGGACCGTATTTATTGGGTATTAAAGCAGTTATAGCTAAAAACTATGAAAGAATTCATAGAAGCAATTTAGTTGGCATGGGCATATTACCATTAGAATTTATGCCAAATGAAGGTCCTGACGAATTAGGTTTAGATGGTAGTGAAATTTATGATATAATTGGAATAGATGAAAACCTAACACCTCATAAGATATTAAATGTTAAAGCTAGAAAAGAAAATGGCAAAGTAATAGAATTCAAAGTCAAGGCTAGACTAGATACCCCAATTGAGGTAGAATACTATAAACATGGAGGAATATTACATTATGTATTAAGAAAATTGTACAAAGAAACCAAATAATTTTTTATTCCATTTGTATGTTCTCTTAGTTGTGGTACCAATATCTTCACTAAAGGTTCTAATACCTTATTATCCCAGGTTCCTTCAATTGTTTAATATTACAAAATATTGTTATATATTCAAATACTATTAATTTAGAATAAGACTCGTTAAGTGCATCATCAATATTCTAAGCTTATGAAGATGGAATCTTAGCTTCTTCGAATAACGATAACCTATATTTCTTATAGAATTATTATCTAAGATTCATATCCTCAGTATAGGAGATACTATAAGAGTAAAAATTACAATTGTAAATAAGAAGAAAAAAGCAAAGGTGGATCACTTGATTTAAAAAATATAGTATATAATCAAGAATTAGTTTATAACTATTTTTAATCTACTACTTCTGGTTCTATTAAAGGAATTAGATGTACTTTAATATTGTTGATACTAACATTCCTATAAAAATCTACCATTTATATAAGGAAATTTGAATATTAAACTAGTTAAACTATATAAACTTGTGTGCTTATAGTAAAACCAGAGAGAGGTGTATATAATATTGAATAAAACCCTGAATAGATCGGTCTCGGGCACAACTATTGCAATAATAATCGTAGTTATCGTAATAATAATCGTAGGGGCAGTTGTTGGAGGATATTATGCAACTAGAAAACCAACTACTACATCTACTGTTTCAGCACCACCATATATTTTAATTGGTACATTGTATGCATCAACTGGTAGCTTTGCTACTTCATCTATGTCACAATATGAAGGTTTACAAACATGGGCTAAGTGGGTTAATGAAAGCGGAGGTATTTATGTAAAAGAATATGGTAAAAAGATTCCTGTTAAAATTGTAGCATATGATGATTTAAGTTCAACATCAACCGCGCAAAGTGATTACCAACAATTGTTAAATGTTAACCATGTTAACATATTGGTTGCTGATTTTGGTTCAGTATTAACAGCTCCAGCAGTATCATTAACTAATGCAAGCCATATTTTATTATGGGACGTTACAGGAAGTTCTTATGCATTTTTTGTTAATAATCCCTACATTATAGATACCTCAATACCAGTTTCTGGTGCATGGGTTTCTGTAATAGCAGAATTTTTGCACAGCCTGAATATATCAAAAGTAGCTGTATTATATGCTTCAAATGATTTTAACGCATATCAAGATTATTTATTAGGTACATATTTTAAGCAATATGGAATAACACCTATATTAAATGAAAGCTATCCAACGTCTACATCAGATTTCTCATCCTATATTGCTACCCTAGAATCCCTTAAGCCACAGGCAGTTATAGAATTCGGTTATCCAACAGATGATATACCATTTTTGAACCAGCTAGCATCATCAAAAGCAAGCTTTCCATTAATATATACAAACTATCCAGGACTTCAGCTACCAAATTTGGTTTCTGGGGTTGGAGGTAATATGAATGGAACATTTACAGGTGCTTTTCCGCCAATAGTTGAATATAAGGTTAATTATGGACCTAATCTAACGCAATTTGCGAGTCTCTTTGAATCAACTTACCCCGGGGTTCCAATAAATTATAACGTATTAGCTGGATTCAATGCAGGATTAATTATACAAGCTGCAATACAAGATGCTGGCACTTTTACTAATCAGACTGCATTAAAACAGGCAGTCCTAAATGATATAAGTGGTAAGATAGTAACGTTAACGGGTCCCTTTGAAATAACCCAAAATGGGGAACAATTGGGTGAAACACCTGCTATAGCCCAGATTTGGATATATCCAAATATGACAACAAAACTAACTATAGTCTGGCCATCAAATTTAGCAAATGGAACTGCTGTTTATCCAGAACCACCTTTACCTTAATCTATATTTAAACCATTGTTTTTTTTTTAAGTGTTTGTATGATTACTGATAATTTTTTTTCTTATTCTATCAGCCCTTGCAAGCCTATCATGACTAAGATTTTTAATTTTATATATGGAAATAGCATTTCTATAGCAATCTTTCGCTTAGATGCAAACCTATTTCCTTTAGTTTTTCATCTATGATATTATATTGCCCCAAAAATACCGGCAATTTTTTGATGTATTTTTGGCTTATGGCATTTTACCATATAAATGAATTTTAGTATTATATATAAGCATATTGTTAAAAACTCTTCATTGTTAAATATCCCTTCAATAGTCATTCCATAAACATTATTTAAACACTTACGTATTAAGCAAAGCGGCATCGTAAGGTCAAGCATCTCCTAAGCTCCTTTCCTTGTATTGTGTAATGTGCCCAAAGTGAGTTGGAAATCTTGCATAGCAAGATCGAGTGGTATAAACGAAGCGTTGGGTAGTGTGTAACACTACATATACATCACGAGCGGCTAGTAGATGACACTACCCGAAATGAGCTTGCGAATGAAGGGATCCTCGAAGAAGAGTGAAAGCTGTAAGCCAAAAGGGAGGTTGATTGAGCCAAGTAGCCGAGGCTCAAGAGAAGCTAATAAGAATTAAGCAACTAACTTAACAACAAGTATAGTGGTAGAAGGCTTGGCGTATATGGTTAAGGATTTCCACGAAAATTCGTCTCATGAAGAAAGTAAGGATGACCAGAGCATAACATTTGATGAGAGTCGTAGGACAATCCATCTCTATAAGAGTAGTTGGCACCGGAAGATCTTGTGGCACTAGCATTTGATAATGTGCTTGAAGATCTTAATATAAAGTATTCGATAGTTGCTGATTACGTGGCAATACTCTTCGGGAGAGCTAGAGAAGTGATGATATAGATTTCATAGCTGAGGGGGTTGATGAAAAGTTATTTCTAGAGTTGTGTAGAAAAGCATCACGCAACGGATTCACAGTTATGCAAGGTGATATTTATTCAGAAGAATCTTTGAAGCACCTATACAGGAATTATTTATCAAAAAGCCATGCGGTCAGGTTTATCTACAAAGACATAATTCTGCCTAACATAGAATTTAAGCTGGCATCAACCAACCTACACAAGTATGCTATTGAGAACAGCATAAGTGTTTTTGTGAACAGAGAATACACACTTAAGATATCCCCCTAGAATTACAGATATCATATAAGCTGCGTTTAGGATCCGATAAGGATATAGGTGATGCAATATTTCTGTACACGCTTTTCAAAGAACAATTAGACCAGAAGGAGTTGGAGCTCTGGTGCGAGAGGCTAAGAGTTGATTGAGATGTGCTTAATAGGTGATTTGGTATGGTAGAGAACTACATAGAAGAGCTTGAGGATGAGAAGAGCAGGAATTTGGAGGAGATTATACACCATGCAAGATGGGAGGCTGAAATGGTAAGGAGGCTCGGTGTGAAGTGGTTTGAGATAAGGGACAAGTGGTTGTGGGAGTCCCTAGAGGCTGACTTAGAGTTTTGGAGAAAAAATCCAAGAGTTAGAAAGGCATTGCTAGAGACTTTGAAGCTTAATTATGAGCAATTCTGACAAAAAAAGAAGGCAAGTCTTGCCCTTTCTATGGTAGATCCAAAATTTTTTATACAAAATAATTCTTAAAAAAACATTTAAGATATGAAAAAGGTATTAACAATGTGATAAAACAATGATAATAAATATTTTTATTCATAAAAATAAAATTCGGGAAAAGATAGCATATAAATTACTTCTGTTATTTGTTATATAATTATGTTGCATTTATCAATACTAATTCCCTAGGTAATGTATAGTTATCAACTCCATAAGATATGTATAGTGGTGTCATGTTAGAAATATATACTGATGTACTAACAGGTAAGTTATTGTTTACATCTATATGAGCAATTGTAATAGCTACTGAATAACTGCTAAATTGAACTGAGTTTAAAATTGATGAAACTGTGAAGGCAACAACACTTAATGGAGCTCCAATACTTGATGCTAGAGATGCTACTCCTGTTGTATACGCTAATGCTGAGCCAACATCTAATACTGAGCCAATTTCTGGCTGTATATTGCCTTCCTCAAAATTAACATAAGAGCCTACTACCTCCTCAATTCCTGGACCTACTGTTTTGTTTAAAGTAATGTTATATTCATAATCCTGCCAATCAATAGGTGCATGTGTATTTGGTATTGGACATGTCTGATTAAAAAGAGATATTGGTATTGGCTGGCCTGCTTGGTTATCCCATTAAATTAGATAAAATTAAATTAATTGTTAACTCCCCGGTTAACAATTGCAATTAAAAATCTTAACCTTATTGATGCAAATTTTCATTATCTTTTTTTCTCATATTTTTCTCATTTGTAACTTTTACCTTGTTTCAATATTTTTTTAATTTCTTTAAATAGCCATGCAAATTTAAATGCTATTAATATAACTAAATAATATAGCTAAATACTAAACTTTTTAGTAAATATATCTATGATAAATTTACCTTTTAATTAAAAATAAAAGTAAACTACTTTTTTATTATAATTACATTAATAAGGGAAAAAATAAAAATTCTTAAAATTATCCTTCTTCATTTTTATTAAACTTTCTCTATTACAGATGTATTTATGTTTCCTATAATATGGTATCCTTCATCCCTAGCTTATTGTTACTAGATCCATACCTTCATTTATATATGAGCTATGTTTTGGTATATAAATTTCCAACTAATATAAATAACATACTCTGCAAGAAGTAAACTACCCGCCTTCACAGACGGGGTCTTTTGCGAGAAGGATAAACAGAATTTTCAAAAGCCATTTAGAAAAACGGTGGGGCCGCGGGGATTTGAACCCCGGACCACGAGGGCCCAAGCCTCGCATCCTACCAGGCTAGACGACGGCCCCTCGCATTAATCCTGTTCCAAAGCGTAAATAAGTTTTATGCCACATTTATTTTTATATATAGTTAAATTATTGCTCATTTTTAAAATATTTAAATATAAAAATATATTTAATTTTAAATTATTTTTAAAATAATAAAAAGACGCCGGGGGTGGGATTTGAACCCACGCGTCCTTATTGGACAACGGGTCTCGAGCCCGCCGCCTTAGACCGCTCGGCCACCCCGGCACCTGTTTAATCTATATTTCTGGGGCTCTTAATATAAACTACCCGCCTTCACAGACGGGGTCTTTTGCGAGAAGGATGAATTACTTTGATCATTTCAACCTTAAAATATCTATGTTAATAAAAAACGAGATCCTAAGAAGCAAGAGATTATAGCAATGTAAAGATATCAGTTTGAAAAGTCGAGGCAATTTACACAAATCATTTTAATTTAAAATAAACAAATATAATGAACATATTAATGTTATTTCCACATACTATAAAAACTTCTAATTAGATTTATTACTAAAATGATTTTATTACTATCTAACATAAATAAATATAAAGAAGAAATGATTAACTACTTTGAACATCCAGTTAAGAAAGTGGAGAAAACACTAAAATCAAAGGATGAACAATTTGAAGATTGCAGTAATTGGAGCAGGATTTGCAGGATTAATAATTTCTAATTACATGCTTAAGGCAAATATAGATGTAGATCTATATGAAGAACATAGCAAAACAGGAATACCTGAGCATTGCACTGGAATTGTTTCAAGTCTAACATCAAAATTAATTGGTAATGTATCAAAGAAAAACATCTTAAAAGAATTTAAAGGTGTAAATATAAAAAGTTATGGCAATTCTGCTAAATTATACACAAAGGAACCTATAATTAAACTAGATAGAGTAAAGCTTGAAAATGATTTATTAAATAATTTTATTGATAAAGGAGGAAAGGTCTTTTTGAAATCAAGAATTTATAATTTAGATGATATCAATGAAAAAAATTATGATGCCATAATTATTTCTGATGGAGTTAATGGCTTCCTTCATAAAAAATATGGTCTTGGGTTTTCTGGTAGGTTAATATATGGTATTAACCAAGAATTTTGTTTAGATGATTATAAAAGCAATTTTGATGTTGTATTTGATAACATAACATCCCATAATTTCTTTTCATGGTATGTACCTTTAGGGAATAAGGTAATTGTTGGTACTGGTGCTGAAGATCCCAAGAGACTTGTTATTGCTCAACAAAATGCTATAAAGTATTTTAATATCAAATCTAAACCATGTAATACTTATGGTGGATTAATTATATCAGGCATTAATAAGGTAGAGTTCAGAAAAAATAAATTGATTGCAATGGGGGATAACATAGGCTTAACAAAACCTTTAACTGGAGGAGGGCTATTTCCAAATTCATTAACTGCATATCTTGCATACTCATTAATAAATAAAGGATTTAATATACTTGATTCTCTAGAATTTTCTATAAGCTACGTTTTAAGGATTCTTAAGAAAACAAACAATTTATCCATATATCTTCATAAAAATCCTGAAATTGTTAGAGAGCTCATAGAAATCTCTAAAAGAACTGATATCTTAAAAAATTTAAATGGAGAGATAGATTATGATTTACACAATGATATTATATCGAAAACTTTTAAAAATAAGGATTCATATAAATTCCTTCTATATTTTATGGCAAACAATCCAAAAGCATTTTTTACATTAGGGAACAACTTATTAAAAGACTTCTTAACTTAGTTCTTTCTTAATAACTTCAACAATATTATTATATGCTTCATTAAGAGATTCAGGTTTAATTTCAACTCCTATTACGTTATTATTTGCTTGATTTTTACCTCCAACTTGATAACCTAACTTTTTTATTTTTTCTGAAATTGCTGAAAAATTAATATCATTCCTTTTAGTTCTTATATATATCGATGCATCGTTTGTACTTTTTGCCAAATATCCAATCATAATCAATTTATCAGGATATTTAGAAGCAAGAGTTCGTGAGATTTTGCTAATTAATCTTCCATTACCATTAATCAAAACAGCATAAAAATAATCAAATACCTTTTCTAATTGTGCATCGGCTTTGCTAATTAAATTACTTAGTTCTTCTTCTGCCTCATTTTTTAGCATTGTTAATACGGGATCTCTCATTAATGCTGCGCAAGGATCTATGCCTCCATATGCTAATACTGTAGGCAAATTTTTTATGATATCTATTTTTCCTAATGCTTCTGCTCCCCAAACTTGCATTGCACATTCTTTAGGTATATTAAAATCATTTTCAGGATCCAATCCTATTTCATCCATGTACTTTTTAAAAATCCTATTGTTTTTTGCCTCATTATCAAGATCCCCTATTATACTAGTTGAAATAAGTAGCGGATCATATGTTCCAGTTAAAAGAGCAATTACATGTGCAGCGCTTGGCCATAATCCTTCAGGATCACCGTTCTTAGCTGGATTATAGTAAACTATAGATAAAGATTTTGGAATATCATTAGTAGTATGATGATCTATAGAAATAACTGGTTTATTTGTTGATACACTAATTTCCATTAATGCCTTTGATGGCAAATTAAGATCAACTATAATGACTACATCATGATTTTCTGATCTTAAAGATAGTAATTCGAGATAATTTTTATCTAGGCTATACCTAAAAGGAGGAGACTCAAAATCTATTCCTTGACCTATGTAGCTTGCTAAAGTAGTTGCTGAAATTACCCCATCAGCGTCCCAATGATGAATTATTAATGGATTACTATTTGATATAAGTCTCATTAATTGTTTATTTTCAAGCTGCATTATTCGCACCCATCTTTACATAAATCTAAGATAAAATCAGCCATCTTTTTTGAAATATCTTTAGCATTATCTATTTCCTGTCTAGTTAAAACTAATTCCAAATTAGATACTAGACTTTGATAATTTTTGTTATTTTTATCTTTATTTCTGCTTATTATTACAAAACTTTCAAGTTCCATTAATGTATATGGATCTGCCTGAACATTAAACTTAAGAAAAGTTTTCCTTAATGCGTCATGAGCCCTCATTTTTTTCACTTCAGTGTTCCCACATATCATTTAAACTAAAGTCAAAAAAAGTCTAAATATATAATTTTATTTGACGACTAAAATTTCTATGCATAAATATTCAATTAAAAAGGTTTTTAATCCTAACACAATATGTAAACTTTGATACACAAAGGTGTGTGCATTTGGCTGTGCCAAGTCTATTGCCATATACAATAGCTATAGGCTTATTGTTAGGAATTTATTATGCATTTATGGCATTGGGACTAAATTTAGTCTTTGGAGTAGTAAGAATGATAAACTTGTCTCATGGAGATATTGTAATGTTAGGTTCATACATGGCATATTATTTTTTAATTTACTATAGCATAAAGGTAGGGTTAAGCTTTGTAATAGCTTTTCCAATATTTTTCTTGTTAGGAATATTAATTTACTTTGCTTTTGTACCAAAATTAGAATCAAGCAATGATCCAGAAATGAATTCCTTTACTGCATTCTTTGGACTTTCTTTGGCAATTGAAGCTATATCCTTTTTAATATTTGGAAATTATTATCATGCTTTACCAAATAGTGCCTTATTAGGAGGATCCTTTACATTATTTGGATTTAGAACCCCTAAAATCTATCTTGCCATATCAGCATTATCTGTTATAATACTAGCTATAACATATTTATACTTAAATAAAACAATGCTAGGTAAGGCAACAAAAGCCCTTATGCAAAATAAAGAGCAAGCAATAAGCTTTGGAATTAATCCAAGATGGGTCACTCTAATTACTTTTGCCTATGGATTTGGAGTAGCTGGAATGGCTGGGGCTATTGGACCTTATATATTAGGTACCATTTATCCGAGCATGGGTGATTTTATTACTATATTAGCATTTACAATAGTTATAATAGGAGCGCTAGGTAACCCATTAAGCACAATAATTGGTGGCTTAGTTTTTGGCGTATTCTACGAGCTTTTACAAGTCTATATCTCTGGACTTAGTCTTGCTATAACATTTTTTGCATTACTTGCAATCGTTGTTATCAGACCTGGAGGGATTTTAGGAGGTGTACAACGTGAAGTTTGAAAAAAATTATATTTCAGCTATATTAATATCAATAATAATGGTTGTATTGGCCTTTGGAGGCCCTGAAATATATTCAAACAAAGCGTTCTTCTTTAATCTAATAATAATAACTACTGTTGCATTAGGCTTAAATTTGATATATGGGCTTACAGGGTATTTACCTTTTGGTTATATGTTATTTTTTGGTACAGGGGCATATGGAGTTTATATTGGTATGAGAATTGGTTTAGTTCCATGGGAAGCTTTTGCGTTTGGTTTTGTCTTAAATTTAATAATTGCATTAATCTTGTTGCCATTATTTAGATTAAAATCTCATTACTTTGCTATAGCTACACTTGCTGGATTTGAAGGCATGTATTATTTAATCCAATCTCCAGATCTATCTAAATATACTAATGGAGCGTTAGGCGCCTCCTTGGTTAATATATACAATCCTAATCTTACTTACATAATATCAGTAATATTTCTGGTTTTTGTTATTTTATTAACAACATTTATTAAGTCAAGTAGGTTTGGTCTTTCTCTAAGGGCAATTAAAGATAGCGTTATATCAGCGTACCTAGATGGCGTTAACGTTCCTGTTACTAGGGGGATTGCATGGATAATAAGTGCATTAATAGCTAGTGTTGCTGGTGCATTATATGGCTGGTACTCTTCATTTTTCTATCCAGAAACTGTTTTTGCATTAACCCTTGGGGTATATATAATTGCATTTGTACTCTTTGGTGGTTTAGGAACAATATTAGGCCCTATAATAGGGACAGTAATTTTATATAGCATATATCAATATTTCAGCATATCTTATACATATTATGTTCAATTATTCTTTGGAATATTATTAATATTTTTGATACTGTTCTTACCAGGTGGATTAGCCCAAGTTGTCAAAAAATACATTAAAAAGAATATACCATAAAAATTTTATGATACCTGGAAAAATGTTTTTCTTACCTCATTATTATTAGCTATTTCTGATGCATTACCCATTAATTTTATTACACCAGATTCTAATACCATTACCTTATCTGCAACATCTATAAAAGATGGATTTTGTTCTGCTATTAATATAGTTATTCCATTCTCCTTTAACAAACTTACATATTTTACAACCCTAGATACCATTAATGGTGATAGGCCTGCTGATGGTTCATCTAATATCAATAATTTTGGTTTAGATAACAAAGCCATAGCCATTGAAAGCATCTTTCTTTGCCCTCCAGATAATGCTTGGGCCTTAATTTTTAGGAAGGTTTTCAATTCAGGAAACGTTTTTAATATATTATTTAATTCATCATTAAACTTAGAGTTTCTTGTTTTTGAGTGAGCTATCTCCATATTTTCTTTTACTGTTAAATCTGGAAAGATTGCTTGTTCCATAATCATAGTTATACCTAGTTTAGCCCTCTTATATGAGTCTAGCTTTGTTATATCATTATTATCAAGAATTATTTTGCCCGAAAAAAGTTTTACAAAACCTGCTATTGATTTTAATAATGTTGTTTTACCTGCACCATTTAAACCCAATATAAGGACTGTTTCATCTTTATTTACATCAAATGTAACATCTTTAATGATTTTGAGGTCTCCATAACCCGAATAAATATGATCAACTTTTAGCATACTTCTCACCTAGATAAATTTTTATAACTTCTTCATTATTTACTGCCTCTTCATATGTACCTTCAAATAATTTTTTACCTTCATTCATTACAATTACTTTATCAGAAACTGCTTTAACCATCTTCATTAAATGACCAATGTATAAAACTCCATATCCTTTTTTACCCAATTCTTTTATTTTTGATGCAATTTCTTCTTGTTCCCCAACACCTAGGCCTGCTCCTATTTCGTCTATCATTATATATTTAGGCCTTGTTGCTAAAGCTCTAGCAAAATCAAGAAGTTTTTGCTGCTCTGAGTTTAATTCTTTGGCATATTTATCAGCCATAGAATATATACCTACAAACTTAAGGCTTTCAACAGCATTTGCCATTGCTTCTTCTCCTTTTAGACCTGCGCCGAAGTATGAACTAACTAACACGTTTTCTAATACAGTTAGATTTGGATAAGGCTTTGGAATTTGGTATGTCCTGGAAATACCCATCTTAGTTCTTTTATGGGGAGGAAGTTTTAGTAAGCAATGATTATCAACTCTTATTCTTCCACTATCTGGTTCTAAGACTCCTGTAACTAAATTTACTACAGTTGTTTTTCCTGCACCATTAGGACCTATAAGAGCTTTGACTTCTCCTTTTTCTATCTCCATACTAAAATTATCAACTGCCTTTAATTTTCCAAAGGTTTTTGTTAAAGACGATATTTGTAACATTTCTCTTCCCTTATCCTTATTTATCTGTATCTGAGAAGGTATTTAATTATTTATAGAAAATGGTATATAAAAAGCTTTTATACTACCAAATAAATTATTAAAAATCAGTAAAAAGAAGAAGGTGTATATAATTTTGGATAAAGTTGGGAATAGAGCTATTTCTAGAGGAGCATT